>NZ_JAQOZV010000109.1:0-6579 GCF_030348125.1 Massilia sp. DJPM01 | reverse complement strand
AGGTTGTAGCGCATGCCCTTGAGGAAGCGCCGGCCATCGCGCGTGAGCAGGTCGAGCAGGGCCTTATCGGATCGGTTCTCGAACGGGATCCAGTTGTCAGTGGTGGCCATCAACCCCATTTCTTCGATGGTCGCCACTCCGGCCTTGTTCACGCCGAACGTCGCCACCGCGACCAGGTGAACCCCCTCGATGGCGTCCCACAGGCTCAGCTCCGTTTCGAAGCGCTTGTTAAGCCGCTTGTGCAGGTCCTCGTTGAGCATGAAAGCGAAGTCGGGCAGGTGTTTGACGACCAGCTTGTGCCCGTACCGCGATGGACTGATGGCCTTCACTTCACCAATGAGAAGCATGAGCTTGCGCGGTCCCGTCTGGCCCGCGGTCTGCGCAACGCGCGCCATCTGGGCCGCGCGAGCTTGGGCGATGGCATCCTTGCGATCAAGGACGAAGGGCTCAGGAATATACAGAATGTCGGACAGGTTGGCACCCTTGGTGCTCTTATGTTCAGCCGCGAGAAGCAGGTACTTCCTAATGACCCCCCAGTTGCGCTTGTTGCCCATCGACGGCGACCAACGTTGGAATCCGGCTTCCTCCCACAAATAGTGCAGCAGGCCGCGCAGCGTTAGCTTGCTGCCGTCGGTGAGCACGCTGTCAGCCCCGCCCTCCCCTTGTTCGGGTGCGCTCTTGCCGGCAATCTTCTTCAACGAGAAGTCCAATTTAAGCGCGGTGGTGCCGAGGTCCGCACTCTCGACAATGGCCGAGCCCATCACTTCGCCGAGGCCGGACAATTCTGCGGGCGGCTCGTACGAACCGCATGCGGCATCATGGTCGCCGCCCGTATTGGGCATGCGCTTGATGTAGAACTTTTCGCCGATATGGACGACGTACATCTCTATGCCCTTCGGTCGGCATAGGCAGACCGGACGATCCTTGCTCTTGTAGACGGAGGCCAGGATCCGGTTGAAGTCCCCGCTTTCCTTGTCGACGATCTCATCGCCGAAGCGGTAGGTCGTCATGCTCCCCGCCTTGGGCGACTGAAACACCCTGTCATGGTTTTTCTCCTTTGCAAATGGCAATCGCGGCATGCGATGCGAGATTCACGCAAAAACCGCAACCGCGGCTTTCGGCGCTAGACTGTTGTGCTTGCATTTTTACTCATGTGTGTGACTTTAGCACCAATGTTCGCACCAAACGCCACTAATATCAACAAACTTGCGGTACATGGAAATTTCTGTCGCGTGAACACGATGGAAATTGCTAAAATTATTAAAAAATGTAGCAACGACCAAAGTTTCGCGCGCGAAAGTGACCGAGAACGGTCACAATGTGGCGGTTTGAGTTTTACAATCTTCCTTGGACGAAATATATGCACCCATCCGAACAATCCGCCAGCTCGCAGTCGATCGCGGCGGCCGTCAAAGACCTGATGCATCGAAAGCAGGTCCCCGAACGCCAGCAAAGCAAAAAGCTTGGGGAGATCTTGAACCTGAGCTATTCGCAGGCGCACCGTAAGCTCAACACGGGTGCGGACTGGACGATCGCGCAGCTGCAGGTGGTCGCCGAGTATTTCGGCGAATCGTTGGCGTCAGTGGGTCTTGGCGAAGTCACTGCCGGCTCGGATGGCCAGCCGGCCGGGATGATGGAACAGGGCCTGTTCGTGGCTGCGGCGGGGCAGCACGAATACCCGTGCGTCATGTGGGTCGGCGAACAGCTGCACACGGCGCGCCGGGTGGACTTTGTCGCGTACCAGGACAAGGAAAAGTGGCGCGTCGTGGAGACGCTGCAGTGTCCGGACAATGTCGTGCGGTACAAGGTGAATAAATTGGAGATAGTCTTAAAGCAACCGCACGTGCCGACGGTGGCCGTCGTCGACGACGAACAGGGCTTTGCAGACAATATGCGCGACTTCCTCAACGAGAGCGGATTCAAGGCGACGGTCTTCTACAATGCGACTTCGATCGAGCGCGTCCTGCATGAAGGCGCCACGTTCGACGGCTATATCCTCGACTGGATACTCGGACAGCGTACCGCGGAGGGTCTGATCAAGCAAATACGTTATTCGGCCAGTCCGGCAGCGCCAATCTTCCTGTTGACAGGCGAAGTCGCCAGTGGCCTCGCAGACGAGGAGGAACTGGCGCGTGTCATTACCCAACTCGACGTACAGATCCGCGAGAAACCGGTACGGCTCAATCAGACGTTCACCGCTGAACTACACAAGGCATTCGGCGCCTAATTGGGCGGAACTACTTCGGCGCGCGGTGCAAGGTCACGACGTCGTGCGTCACGGGAATATGATTCTGGCCGGCGTCGACGACGAAGTCCGTTCCCACAAACGACTTGACGGTGGCCAGCAGCACGACTGCGTCGGCCACGTCCTCCGGCCCGGCCACATACCCCAGCAGGTTCGACACCTTACTCGCGTACGCAAAGTCTTCCGGCGTCTGGTCGCCGCTCTGGCTCATCAAACCGGGATAGACCGCGTTCACGCGCAGCACGTCGATCGCGGACACGGCCAGCATCTTCGTCATGTAACCGATACCGACCTTGCCGACGGTATAGCTGAAGTCGTCCGGATGGAAATTGTCGCGCACCTTCTGGTCGACGATATTGACAACGGCGCCGGTCTGCCCGCGCGCCTTGGCTTGCTGGTAGAAGGCCTGCGTGAGCAGGATCGGCGCGCGGCAGTTAATCCGCCAGGCGAGGTCGAGATTGTCGACCTCGAAGTCGATCAGGTTGTCCGGGAAATAGGCCGAGGCGCAGTTGACCAGGACATCGAGGCGGCCGAATTCCTCGTAAACGCCATCGATCAGCGCCCGGATCTGGGCGGCATCGCCCAGGTCGGCGCGGATCGCCACCGCGCGGCAACCGGCCGCGGTCAATGCAGCAACGGCGCCATCGGCGTCGGCACGCGACGTATGGTAGTGAACAACGATATCGTAGCCGCGTGCGGCAAACTTCTCGGCGATGACGCGGCCGGTACGCTTACTACCGCCCGTCACCAGGGCGACTGGTTGACTCATTTTGCATTCCTTTTCCCAAGACACCGTCCATTATATTGCGTAGCGTGTCCATGCGAACAGGTTTGGCGACATGGGCAGAAAAAGGCGCCCGCTGCTCGGGGGGTGCCACATCGGGAGAATAGGCGCTCAGGGCGACGATGGGCACATGCTGGTTCCTGCCAGGGGTGGCGCGCACGGCGGCCGCCACCTCGAATCCGTCCATGCCGGGCATGCTGATGTCCAGGAGAATGGCGTCGTACGAGTGGGTGGCCAGCTTCTGCAGTGCCACCTTGCCGCTGTCGGCCGCATCGCACACGTAGCCAATTTCCGTGAGCACTTCCTTGACCGATACGCGCACCTCGGCGTTGTCGTCGACCAGCAGTATGCGGTGGTGCTCAGCGATATCCATGCGGCTGTTCTCGGGCCCTGCCGGCTCGCCCGAGATCACTTCGACGGGCAGCACGACTTCGAAGCGCGTCCCCCGCCCCACGATGGACTGCACCTCGATCGTCCCGCCAAACAGTTCCACCAGGCGCTGGACGATGGCCAGGCCCATACCGGCGCCGTCGTACTTTCTGGTCCGGCTTTGGTCCAGCTGGGTGAAAGGCTCGAACAAGGAAGGCAGCTTGTCCGGGCTGATGCCGGGGCCGGTGTCCTCGACAACGAGATCGAGCTTGTCGCCGTTGGCGGTCACGAGGTCCAATGTGACCTGGATCCGGCCGGTCGGCGTGTACTTGATCGCGTTGGTGATCAGATTGGTGGCGATCTGCTCGAAGCGGCGCGCGTCGGATGCGACCTGCAGCGCCCGCTTTTTGCGGCGCAGGACGAGGTCCAGGCCACTATTGACCGCCTGCCCCTTGAATTCGTCGACCACCCGCTCGAGCAGTTCGCCGGGGTCAAATACCATGCGCCGCAATTCGAGCTTGCCGGCCCCCAGCCTGGCGTAATCGGTGAGATCTTCCATCTGGGCCTCGAGGCGGGCGGCGGCACTGGTGAGGCGTTCGACCACCTCCGCGTCGCGCGCGCTCACCATCCGCTTCACCAGCAGGTCGATGGAAGAAATGATCGTCTGCAGCGGCGTCTTCAGTTCATGGCTGATGGTGCCAAGGATGGTGTTCTTCGTAAAAATCGCGTCGGCCAGCGCCGCCTCGGCCTTACGCTCGGCGAGGATCGACGCCTCGTTTTGTGCGATCAGGTGCTTGGCGCGGAAATAGTTGAGCATGTACAGGCCGATGCCGCCGATGAACATCCCCCACAGGACCATGACGAACGCGAACAGCTTGCTGCGCTTCTCGGTAAAGTCCGCCAGGGTCGCCTCGCGGTGCTTCATCTCCGCAAAGCGCACAGCGTTCGACAGTTCGTTGACCGTGTCCCGCATTTCGTCGAAGCGCCCGACCAGGCGGCCGACCAGCTCCTGTTGCTTCGGCAGCGCCTCCAGATCCTTGTCGACGTGGGCCATGAAGGCCCCAAGTTTGTCGACGGATTCCCGATACATCGGCACGCCCTTGACAAAAAAGTCGGTCAGCAGGGATTCCGACGACAGGACGTGGAACTTCGACTGCAGGACCTGCTGGCGCAGCTTGAGCGCCTCGATGTTGCGGTCCATGCCGGAGGCGTAGCGGACGATCTGGTTGTCCAGGCGCTCGAACTGGATCTGGTACTGCGCCACGGTCCAGTAATATCCTTCGTTCGGACCCGTCGTGGCGACCAGCTGCGCCGGCGACACCAACAGGCCATAGCTGTAATACGCCATGGCTGTCGTAGCGACAGCGGCCATGGCGGCAAAGGCTGCGAATTTCGACCAATTCTCGCGAATAAGTCGAATCATTGAAATACGATACGACTGACCTGCCAGACGAATTTCGCCTCCGAAGTCGGGGTGTTCAGTTCCTTGGGGTGCTTATCTTTTGGATAAATAAGGAAGTACGGGCCGAATTTGCTCGCCTCGAGAGGCTTCCCGTTCATGGTGCGCGCAAGGACGACGCCATAGCGCTTGAAGTCTGCCACGGGGATCCGCACAGAGTAGTCATCGAGCGCGTACACCTGGGCGTACTCGCCCTTGGCGCCGGTGACCCGCATGATTTCTTCCATCTTCACTCCTGTGAACTTCGACACCGGCGTCCAGGTCGTCGCGGTTGTGATGCTGCTCTGAGGCATGGCCATGAACTGATCCGCGCTCAGCGTGTACACCTTCGATGCATTGGGCAACGCGGCGATGTTTCCGCCGATTTCGAGCACGGGGGATCCGGACGCAAAGACGAAACCCGCCGCGAACATGGCAATGACACCAACAGTGCGTTTCGATTGTTTCATATGAGCATCCTTTGCGCAATATGGATCAGTTGACTATGCATAATGAGTAAAAACGTAACAATGACTATTTACTATTGCAAAAATAACATATTTGAGGATAGAGCACATCTTTTGCCGAGGTAACTGTAAATATCAAGCAACAGTGTTGAGTGCTGCAAACGGCGTCACTTTCGCGCGCGAAAGTCGGCGGCCAGTTTCGCGCGCGAAAGTCGAATCGCCCTCCCCTGTTCTCCTGCGTTGTCGCCTGCGGCCCCGGTTATGGACGTCCGATGCCGTCCGTCAACCCCCCCGGTGGCAGCACGGCCGCGGACACCCGTTCCTCAATCCCCAATTCAGCCCCCTTGAAGGGTGAGGGGGCTTGCTTGGGGATAAACAAACGGAACGGTTCAGAATCGGCGGCCCGTTACCTCGCTGCCTGATGACCCACCCTTCCCCACCCTGCCCGTGAAGGCAGGGCTTTCCCCACCCCCCGCGCCCGCCCAAGGGCGGGAGCGAGAGAGTTCGAGCGAGAGGATCGATTTCAATCACCGGGGGAAAGACGAGAATGAAGGCACATACAAGACAACAGCCGCTGCTCGACGGCTCGCGGCGACGTCGCTTGCGCAGGGAGCTGGCGGGCAGGCCCATCGCCGTGTGCTTCGGCGCGGGGGTGGACTCGACGGCCATGCTGGTGCTGTTGCGGATGTGCGACATCACGCCGACGCTGGTCACGTTCGCCGATGTGCCCAACGCCGAGAAGCCGGAGACGATGCTGCACCTGGCGCGAACCGATGCACTGCTTGCCGAGTGGGGCTGGCCAGCCATCGATCGCTGCTGGAAGCGGACCCTGCCATCGACCGGCTACACGGACTTGGAAGGCAATTGCCTGAAAAACGAAACGCTGCCGTCGCTCGCCTTCGGGCTCAAAAGCTGTTCGTTGAAATGGAAGACCGGTCCCCAGGATCAGTTCATCAGGGGCGTGACCAAGGGGCCGGCGAAGCGGCCGCCGCACCCCCTGTGGTTGAACTATCTCGCCACCGGGACGCGAATCGTCAAGCTCATCGGTTATGACTGCGGCCCTGCGGACAAGCGCCGATCGGCCAGGCTCGCGGAGGCCGACGAACATTTTGACTACATCTATCCGCTGCAGCTGGTGGGCTGGGAGCGGCGGCACTGCATCGAGGCGATCACCGCCACCCTTGGCGCGGACATGGTACCCATCAAGAGCGCGTGCTTCTTCTGTCCCGCGAGCAAGGAGTGGGAGCTGTACTGGCTGGCCGAACGTCACCCGGAT
>NZ_JAQOZV010000108.1:0-6703 GCF_030348125.1 Massilia sp. DJPM01 | reverse complement strand
AGAAGGGTATCCGGGAGTGCTCTCCGAATGTGGAGAGCCGCAAGGCGGGTCACATCGAGGACTACGCCAGGCGCACGGCTGAAAAGGCGTGGAACGCCCCGGAGGTGAAGCAGTACCGGCAGGAGCAGGCCTTGGAGAAGGCGCGGGAAGCGAAGCTTGATCGCGGTGGCCAGAGTCTGGGGTGACCTTTCCCCTGCCGCGCAGCGGTGGGGCGGTGTGTGGAAACTGACAAAGGATTGAAAAATGGACAATAAAACGATCTACCAAGGCAGGGTCTACAAAGCATCGAGCGGGCAGTGGTCATGGGCCATTGCCGCAGATGGCGTTGACGTCGTAAATGGGGCGGGCTATGAGAGCGAGGCAGATGCTTTGGACGGAATGCAAAGCGAGCTTGCCGTGTACACCGAGCAGCCGCGTATTGTCGTAACTGGAGAGCGAGACCCTAGCTACAGAAGTCGCCCGGCCAATGATGGCGGGACGTATTATCTCCTTCCTGATGACGAGCATTTGCTCCAAGCATTTGAGCAGGACAACGATCGTAAAGATGGTCTGCCATAGCGGGAAAGCCAAATGAAAAAGCTCAACAACTTGTTGGCACTAATTCCAGAAATGCAGGCGAAGGCGAAGCAGCGCGCCGAGCGCGAGCCATTGCCTGGTGCGCCCTTGCCGAAGAACGTAGTGCAGTTGCCTTTGTGGCCGGAGCCTGTCCGGGCCGTGCCAAACGGCTTTCTACGGTCGGCCCTGTTCGGCGCGATTCGCAAGGGGCGGCGGCGCTTCGTCAAGGGCGAGCAGCTTGCCGCCCTTGAGGGCATCGAGATCCGCTACACGGGCGAACGCCTTGACCAAGGCGACCTTGACGTGTGGGAAAGCGTACTGCACGCCGTGCGCCTTCAGGAGCTGGGCAGTCAATGCCGCCTCACGTCCTACGCCTTGCTGAAACTTATGGGTAAGACCGACACCGGCAAGAACCGGGTAACGCTGCACGAGCGAATCACCCGGCTGCGAGCCAACGCCGTCGAGGTCAAACAGGGTCGCTACACCTACATCGGCGGCCTGATCGCAGGGGCGGCCAAGGACGAGGATACGCAGGAATGGGTCATCGAACTGGATGCTAAGCTGCGCCCGCTCTACGCCGCCGACCAGTTCACGCAGATCGAATGGGCGGTGCGTCACGCGCTGAACGGCCAGCAGATTGCGCAGTGGTTGCATGGGTTTTATGCCAGCCACGCCAAGCCGTTCCCATTCAAAGTCGAAACCTTGCTCAAGCTGTGCGGCAGTGAGGACGCGAGTCCGACCAGCGGACGGCAGAAGCTGCGGAAGGCGCTGGATGCAGTGGTAGAGGCAAGCGCAGCCCACGGCGAAGGGTTCAGCTACGAGATTCGCAGCGACCTTGTGCACGTCGAGAAGCGGGCTAGCGGGCCACAGCGGCGGCACTTGGCCAAGCTGGCAAGCAAGTCCCGGAAGCCTCGCGGCTGATACCGTTCCAGCAGCTACGCTATACCGTTCCAGCAGCTACGCTATACCGTTCCAGCAGCTACGCTATACCGTTCCAGCAGCTACGCTATACCGTTCCAGCAGCTACGCTATCCACAGGCAGAAATCCCGGAAAGCCAGTATCCATGCGGGTTTCAGCATCTACGAAAAATATGCTAATCAGGTTTTAATCCTTCTTTAATCCACGCGCACGTAAAAACGCGCTCCGACCGAGCAAAGCGAGGTCGGAGCCTGACACACCGCCCCCACCGCTGCGCGGCAGGGGAAAGGTAAGGCACAACCCCTCCAAAATGTGGGTTTCAAGTGCAACGGAACGTAAAACCGGTTTAAGGGGCGTGTCTGTCAAGTTGAGGCAATTAGTGACATAACATTCCTCAAAAAATCCTGGTTAAAGGGAATGATGTGGGTCATAATGTCCACAAATATACCCAGAGATGAAAAATGACCCACGCTCAGACACTTGAACTACTAAAACAAGCGCGAAGCCGGTTTACGCAACGCGAAATTGCCGAACGGGTCGGCAAGAATGCTAAAACTGTTGGTCGTTGGGAAAAAGGTGAGACTCCATGCCCGACCATGCTTGAACCGGCGCTGCGGGACATGCTGCAAACACAGGCAATTTGCAATGTGACTAGCGATCATCGGTTTCGTTTTGTTGATCTGTTCGCAGGTATCGGTGGCATCCGCATGGGCTTCGAGGCGCATGGCGGCGAATGCGTTTTCACCAGTGAATGGAACGATTTTTCGAAAAAGACCTACATCGAAAATTACGGCGACCATCATCATTTTGTCGGCGATATTGTGCCGTTTCCTGCCGAAGATGTGCCCGACCACGATGTGCTGCTGGGCGGTTTCCCATGCCAGCCGTTTAGTATCGCCGGAGTAAGCAAGAAAAATTCACTCGGACGGCCGCACGGTTTTGAATGCACCACCCAAGGGACGCTTTTTTTCGACGTTGCCAGGATGATCGCCACCAAGCGGCCTGCGGCGTTTCTGCTGGAAAACGTGAAGAACCTGCTTTCACACGACAAGGGCAATACGTTCAAGGTAATCCTGCAAACACTTAGAGATGAGCTTGGTTACGATGTGCATTACAAGGTGATCGACGGCCAGCATTTCACGCCGCAGCATCGCGAGCGAATTATCATCGTCGGCTTCCGAGAAAAAACAGGATTTTCGTGGGATGACTTGCACCTGCCGACTGATAGTCCGCGCCTCGCGTCAATTCTGCACAAGACCGATGGAACAGAACCTGTTTTATCATGGGACGAAGACAGATTTTTCGACCACAAAAAATGCGTTGTGCAGCCAAAATATACACTGACGCCTAATCTGTGGGCCTACCTCCAAGCTTATGCTGAAAAACACCGCGCAGCCGGGAACGGCTTCGGTTTTGGCATGGCGTTTTCAGATAGTGTGACGCGCACACTATCTGCTAGGTATCACAAGGACGGTTCTGAAATTCTTGTCAATCAAGACAAGAAACGCCCGCGCCGCCTGACACCACGCGAATGCGCCCGTCTAATGGGTTTTCCCGATACATTCAGAATTCCCGTAAGCGACACGCAGGCGTATCGCCAGTTCGGTAACAGTGTCGTTATGCCAGTCATGCGGGAAGTCGCTCGCATCATGGCTCCCCACGTTCAAGCGTTGATCGCGCATGAACGTGACGGCAGTCCGCTTGCGTTACCGCTATTTGCCTGATGGCCGACGTAGTGGACAGCGCCACCCGGAGCCGGATGATGTCCGGCATACGGGGACGAAACACCAAACCGGAAATTTTGATACGCAGTTTGTTGCACCGTCGTGGGTTCCGGTTTCGTCTTCATGTCCGTGATTTACCGGGCAAGCCTGACATCGTGCTGCCACGCTATCATGCAGTGATATTCGTGCATGGATGCTTTTGGCATGGGCACGATTGCCCGTTGTTTAAATGGCCCGGCACCCGCCCGGATTTTTGGCGGGAGAAAATCGGACGAAACCGCAAACGATCATAAGTCGAGCGAAGCCCTGCTTGCCAGTGGATGGCGGGTTGGCATCGTATGGGAGTGCGCCATTCGTGGGGCTTGTAAAAACATTGAGGGAGTTGCACAAAGCCTTGACGACTGGCTTCGTAGCAGTGCCCCATTTATCGAGGAGCGGGGATGAAGCGAGGGTATTTGTCCGAGTATTTTGAGGGTGTCGCAGCCAAGCGTTTGAGTGCAGTCGAAGCTGATGTTATCAAATCACATCAGCATGAGTTCAACGGAGTAGAAGGCTTGCGAGAGATTCTTGGCGAGCCCGAAGGCAAGGTGCAATATCAGGCAAAACTAATGTACCTCACTGACCAGGACGATGAACCGATAGTCGAAGAAAGTACGTTGACATGGTATGACGCACGGCAGAGGGCACGAAACGAGCGTGGGGTAATGCGCTGGGAATACCGTCTGTATTTTAAGACAACCAATGTTTCGCTGAATGCGGCTGCTGGCGATCTGCTTGTGATTGCGAAGCAGCGAGATGGCAGCTTGCTGGTTGTCATTGCTGAAAACGAGTCTAGCATTGTTAACCAGATTGAATGGCTGTTTGGTTTTGCTGACCTTACACACCCAGGGTTTTCTGTTAAATCCGAATTGGAAACGGAGCAGGATCGCATCGAATTTGCATCTCGCTTTATTCTTGAAAGCATAGGTGTTGTAGTTGAGACATCAGCCGAAACTTACCTTGATGTCATGCTTGAAAAGTTTAAGGGGAAGTTCCCTACGACCCGCGATTTTTCGGCTTATGCACGTTCAACCCTTAAAGACCTTGACGCACGCGCCGAACCGGACCTCGTGATAATGACGTGGATGGAGCGCGAAGAAATTCTGTTCCGCACTCTTGAACGCTACCTCATCGCCGACCGTTTATCAAAAGGGTTCGCAGGCGAAGTGAATGCAGGCGTTGACGTGGATGGATTCCTGTCATTTTCCCTGTCGGTGCAAAACCGCCGTAAAAGCCGGGTCGGGCTTGCGCTGGAAAACCATCTTGAACTGTTGTTTGTGGAAAACGGTCTGCGTTATGCACGCACCGCTGTCACA
Source organism: Massilia sp. DJPM01 (assembly GCF_030348125.1). NCBI lineage: Bacteria > Pseudomonadati > Pseudomonadota > Betaproteobacteria > Burkholderiales > Oxalobacteraceae > Massilia > Massilia sp. DJPM01. Next base: position 2,150 of record NZ_JAQOZV010000108.1, on the reverse strand, counting down.
GAAAACAAGGCCAAGCCGGATTTTCTGTTTCCTAGCGTGGCGGAATACCACAACCCAGCGTATGACTCATTGAAGCTGACTATGCTGGGTGTGAAATCTACATGTAAAGACCGCTGGCGACAGGTACTCGCTGAGGCTGACAGAATAGACAATAAACACCTGCTGACACTGGAAACTGCTATCTCTACCCATCAGACTGACGAAATGGCGAGCAAGCGCCTGCAACTCGTCTTACCGCGTGGCTTGCATCAGACCTATACGCCTGCCCAGCAAGCGTGGCTGATGGACGTGGAAGCATTTACGAGCCTAGTACGTTCAAAGCAGACCGCCTAATCAGATAGATTATTTCAATACTAGGCATCAAAAAATATATCTGTTTATCAGATAAATATCAATATGTTCGCATGATAATATATAGTATGTTAGTCAGATATATAGGTATCCTTTATGCAGTTTCGAGAGCAAGGTAAGAAAATCCAGTGCATCCGGTCATTCTATGATCCGGTAAGCAAGCGGAGCCGTCAAAAGCTGGTGAGTGCATTCGATCGGTATACAGACAAATTCCCATCCGTCGAAGTTGCCGAATTGACTGAACCGGAGCGGCAGGAACTGGCGGTATGGTTTGAGGCGCGGCAGGCCGTTAAAGCAGAAAGGTTGAACCAGAAGCGCGTGATGAGTGCAGCAGGGACTTTGGTCGAGCTTGCACAATCCATCAGGGCCACAGGTGCGGCCATGACGGATAGCGAAGCAGCTGCAACCTGGGGCGCATTGAGTGGTGTAGCGAAGGCATTGCGCAAGGTCGGGCACCCAAAGCCGAAGCGTGAGAGCTTGGCTGTTGTGGTGGTGCTGGGTCAGGCTGATTTATTGGCCGATGTTGTGGAGCCGGTGGGTGGTGTTACGCCTTCATCGTCGATGGGCGTATGATAAAGTTATTGGTGGGTATGCGGGTTAGAAGCAAGCCATGTTTTCGCAAGCGAAAACTAGCCTCTTCCCTGCGGTCATCGCCCCCACTCGCTGCGCTCGGAGGGTTGTAAATGCAACAGCAAAAGCTAGAACCAGACGGCACCGCTGCGCCTAGGCGGGGGCGAGGTGGCCGTCCAAAAAGCGAACCCGGCACCGTCCGCGATGTGACCATCGGCGTGCGCGTGTCGCGTTCCGAATTCGAAGCCTTGAAGCTCAAGGCCGACGCGATGAGCGTGACGCCGGCGCATTGGTTGCGCCAGGCTGCTTTATCGCGTCGTCTCCCGGCGCCGCCAGTTCCGGCAATCAACCGTGAGGAATACGCCGACCTAGCGCGACTTTCAGCAAATCTGAATCAGTTAACCAGGGCGGGGAACGAAGGTCGAAATGTCGTGATAAGCGACAGCCTTATTGAGAGTCTGCGTGCGGAAGTTAATCAGTTGCGGCTTGCGCTGATTGGCATGAAAGGCAGCGAATGATTGCCAAGGCGGTGAAGGGCAAAGGCTTCCGGGGTGCGTTGGAATACGACCTCACGAAGGAGCAAGGCCGCGTGATTGACAAGAACATGGCGGGTGAAAAACCGCGAGAACTTGCGGCTGAATTCGGAGAAATTCGCAAGTTAAGACCTAACTTGGGCAAGGCCGTTTTGCACGTTTCACTGTCTGCTGCTCCGGGTGAAATCCTCACTGATGACCAGTGGCGCGAGATTGGGAAGCGGTATATGGCGGGCATGGGATTGGAAAACAACCAGTTTGTGATGACCCGTCATGTTGATACGGAGCACGAGCACATCCATATTTTGGCGAATCGCATTCGCTTTGACGGCAGCGTGACCAGCGATAGCCATGACTACAAGCGTCAGGAGGTCATCATGCGCGAGCTGGAGAAGGATTACGGGCTGCAACGGGTCCCATCGAGCATCGAGGCCGAGCGCAAAGCGCCAACCAAGGGCGAGATTGAGCAACATTTACGGACTGGTGAGCCCTCCACCCGGCAGCAGTTGCAGCAGTTTTGCGATGCAGCGGCTAGGGGTTGCCGAAGCTTTACCGAGTACCAGGAGCGGCTGGAAGCCGTGGGCGTCGAGCTGGTGCCAGTCGCTCAGCTTGAGGGGGCGAAGTTGTCGGGCCTGTCGTATCGGCTGGACGGCATGACCATGAAAGGTAGCGACCTGGGCAAGGGATACAGTCCGA
>NZ_JAQOZV010000107.1:0-7172 GCF_030348125.1 Massilia sp. DJPM01 | reverse complement strand
CTTAGAACGGGCGGCGGTAACTATGGGGCCCGCGCGGCCTGTGCCTCGTGTAAATGTAGCCGATAGATTTGAAAAGATGTCGCGTCCTGATGGTGGATTTGATTTCGACTACCTGGACCCCACCAAGCATGGGTTGCAAGCCACAATTAGCAAGAATGGTGTGTTGTCAATGGATGTTCGCGCCAACCCTGCTCTTTCTCCTACGCTCGGATCAGGCCGAGATATGGGGGCGAGCTTAATGAACCGTCTTGCTGCGGAAGGTATTGAGGTAAAGCAATTTGACGCATTGTGGATGAAGGGATCCAAGGACGTCAGTTCCAATTATACGTACTACAACAAAATGCAATATTCAATGAATCCACTCGATGCGGCAAGAGGAACTTGGACAGGGAAGTTCTTTTCGGAATACGGATTTGATATCGTTAAACCACCAGTTATAGTTAATGCACCCAACAAAGCCTTTACGGCAACTTTTGTAAGAAGACAGCCATGATGGAGAAATTATTACTCGGCAGTCCTGCTTCGAAAATATTTCGGGCACTGCAGCACGAAAATGCGTCGATTGGTGCACGCGAGTTGGGCTATATTCTTATGGCCGAATTTCCTAACATCAGTCCCGCTGCGTCTATGTCCATTCGGAAATGGTTAAACCCGGCCATGGAGGAAGAGTTCCCTGACGAGCAAATTGACGCCTTGATTTTGCACTATCTCAAAGAGGCTGGGTACGTCACGTAAGGTCACCTCGTTACCGTGAAAGCTCGCGGGCATCGAGGTCGGGGCATCGGGGTTGGTGCCGACGAATGTACGAGCGGGGCAGTAGGGCAGAAATCGGCCGCGTGACGCAGCTGGCGTCGGCCGTATCCTGCTCGTATCCTGTCGTTGCCTATGCGTGACGGCACGGGGTGCCGACAAACGGACACGGACGGAGCAGTAGGTGGCAGTGTCGGCACCAAACGGTACTGCTCGTATCCTGTTCGTATCCTACTGGTATCCTGGTCGTATACTGTCCGTATGCTATTCGTATCTCATCCGGGCTGTGAAAAATCCGCTCCGGTATCAAAACCCCAGCAAGAAACGGTCACGGCAGGGTGCGCGGGGAGTCCCCGCCACCCCTGCCGATCTCTCACACATCACGCAACCCTGCGGGTTGGCGCAAAGCCCGCCGTTGCAGGCTTTGCGCGTTAAACGCTACCGCATTCTGCGTTTAACGCTTGACGCTGAAACGGCCCGTAGCGCCCGCCGTTGCAGGCGGTCTGTGTTAACGAGGTCTGCCGCTGCCATGCCTTTTAAATTAAAAAAAGCCGTCCCCAACCCACTGCTGTTCGCGTGGGTTCCAGGTGCGGCTTCTTTTTTAGCTGCTAAGAAAGAGCGCTAAGCGTTGGCCTGAGCCAGCACCGTTTCCAGCATTTCCATCACAAAGCGCTGCTTCTGCTTGGGCAGTTCGCCGATGCGCTTGATGCTGCGTTCCAGCTCCGAGGCAGGCCCGCGCTTGCCACTGCGCGGGACGGCGACCGCCGCCAGGCCAAGCAGCAAATCGACCTGTACCTTAAACGTCTCGGCCAGGGTCGGCAGCATCGACGCCGGCACGCGCAGGCGCGCCACCTCGTAGTGGGCGAGCGTCTGCTGCGCGATGCCGAGCACTTCGGCCAGTTGCTGCTGCGTCATGCCATGTTCGTGGCGCAGCTGGGCGATGCGCTTGCCCAGTTCTACGAAGAACGGCTTGTCGTTTGAGGCCATTGCATCCATCCAAAGGTGCGTGTGTGACCCCATAAGATACCTCCTGTTTTTAGAAACAGAGTTGACAATACTCTGAAATAGAGTAATGATCAAGGCGGTTATTTTTATTTGTACCCCCTTGACAGGTTTTTGAGCTGAGCGCGAAAAATGGCACGTATCCCCGAAGCTGACATCGAGCGGCTAAAAAATGAAGTGTCGCTGGTGCGTCTGATCGAGAGCCAGGGACACACGCTGACCAAGCGCGGCCGCGATTGGGTGATGCGCTGCGTGTTCCACGAGGACGCCACCGCCAGCCTGGTCGTTACCGAAAGCAAGAACCTGTACCACTGCTTCGGCTGCAATGCGGCCGGCAGCGTGATCGACTGGGTGATGAAGACGCAGGGCGTATCGTTGCCGCATGCCGTGCAGTTACTGCGTAACGGGGCGCCGCTGGAAGGCGGGCAGGCCGGGGATAAGGCAGGCGTCAAGCGCAGCCACCAGCGGCACCTTCCTCCTTTAGTTGCCGACACGGCCGACGAGCAGGCGCTGCTGGTGCAGGTGACGGACTACTACCATTCGGCGCTGAAGCAGTCGCCCGACGCGCTGGCCTACCTGCAAAGTCGGGGCCTGGTCAGCAGCGAGATGATCGACGTGTTCAAGCTGGGCTACGCCGACCGCACGCTGACGTACCGGCTGCCGCCAGGGCAGAACGTGGCCGGGCGCGAAATCCGTACCCGATTGCAGGCGCTGGGCGTGTACCGCAGCAGCGGGCACGAGCACCTGAACGGCTGCATCGTGGTGCCGGTGATCGGCATGGAGGATGGCGCCATGCCCGAGCAGGCCGGCCAAGTCATGCAGTTGTACGGCCGGCGCATCGCGCCGAACGGCAAGATCCCCGCCGACCAGCCGCGCCACATGTATCTGCCGCGCCCGCTCAAGGGCGTCTGGAACGAGGCGGCGCTGGTGGCCAGCCGCGAAATCATCTTGTGCGAGTCGTTGATCGACGCCATGACGTTCTGGTGCGCAGGTTTCCGCAACGTGATCGCGGCGTATGGCGTGAACGGGTTCACGCTTGATCACTGGCAGGCGGTGAAGCGTTACGGCGTAACGCGGATGCTGATCGCCTACGACCGCGACGACGCCGGCAACGCGGCGGCCGATAAGCTGGCAGGCGAGTTCATGGACGCCGGCATTGAGTGCTTCCGGGTGCTGTTCCCGAAGGGGATGGACGCCAACGACTACGCGCTCAAGGTGCAGCCGGCCGCGAAAAGCCTAGGCCTGCTGCTGCACCAGGCCCAATGGATGGGAAAGGGGAAGCGGCCGGGCGTGACCGTCATCGAGCCGGCGCCGGATGCGTTAGAGGAAACAAGCGCGGCTAAAGAAGAAATGCCGGGTGAGATTGAACGCGCCGAGCCGGCAGATGTGCCGCCGACGTCCACGCCGGCCGCCGTCGCTGACACTTCCTCTTTAGCCGCCATGCCGGCGCCTGAGCTGCCACCGGTGCCTGCCATGCCCGCAGTGCCGGCGGGGGAACAAGCGGAGCAGTCAACCATCAAGGGCGAACTGCTGCTCGTGCTGGGCGACCGCCACTGGCGCATACGGGGCTGGCAGAAGAACCTGTCGCCGGAGACGATGCGCGTAAACGTGCAGGTGCGGCGCGACGCCAGTGACAGGGCGGATGCCGCCTACTATGTCGACACGCTCGACGTGTACAGCGCCAAGCAGCGCATGGTCTACATCAAGCAGGCCGCGCTTGAGCTGGGCGTGCAGGACGAGGCGATCAAGCGCGACTTGGGCCGTGTGCTGCTCAAGCTGGAAGGCTTGCAGGACGGGGCGATCCAGGAAGCGCTGGCGCCGAAGGATGCCGCGCCGACGCTGTCGGACGGCGAACAAGCGGCTGCCCTGGTGCTGTTGAAGGCGCCGGACCTGACGCGCCGCCTGGTGGCTGACATGGAGCGCTGCGGCGTGGTCGGCGAGGCGACCAACCTGCTGGCCGGCTACCTGGCCGCTGTGTCGCGCAAGCTCGATGCACCGCTGGCGGTGCTGATTCAGTCATCGTCGGCGGCCGGCAAAAGCTCGCTGATGGATGCAGTGCTGAACCTGGTGCCGGCTGAAGAGCGCATCCAGTACAGCGCCATGACGGGGCAAAGCCTGTTCTACCTGGGCGAGACGGATTTGCAGCACAAGATACTGGCCATCGCCGAGGAGGAAGGCGTGCGCCAGGCCGCGTATGCCTTAAAACTGCTGCAGTCGGACGGCGAGCTGACGATTGCCAGCACGGGCAAGGACGACACGACCGGCAACCTGATCACGAAGCAGTACCGCGTCAAGGGGCCGGTGATGCTGATGCTGACCACGACGGCCATCGACGTCGACGAGGAATTGCTGAACCGCTGCCTGGTGCTGACGGTGAACGAGTCGCGCGAGCAGACGCAGGCGATTCATGCGCGCCAGCGCGCCAAGCAGACGCTGGCCGGCTTGATGATGGACAACGACAAGCAGAGCATCATGGCCCTGCACCAGAATGCGCAGCGGCTGTTGAAAGCCGTGCACGTGGTCAATCCCTATGCCGACCGGCTGACCTTCCTGGACGACAAGACGCGGATGCGGCGCGACCACATGAAATACCTGACGCTGATCCGGGCCATCGCCTTGCTGCACCAGTACCAGCGGCCGGTGCGCTCGATCCTGCATCGTGACGTGCGCCTTGAATACATCGAGGTGACCAAAGACGATATCGCGTTGGCGAACAAGATCGCGCACGAGGTACTGGGCCGCACGCTCGACGAGCTGCCGCCGCAGCCCCGGCGCCTGCTCACGATGCTGCAAGCGTGGGTAGCTGAGCGCTGCGCCGCGCTGGACATGCAGCCGGCCGCGTTCCGCTTTACGCGCAAGGAGGTGCGCGAGGTGACGCGCTGGGGAGATACGCAACTAAAACTGTACTTCGCGCGCCTGGTGGAGCTGGAATACCTGATCGCCCACTTCAACGGACGGCGCCAGTCCACCGACTACGAGCTGCTGTACGACGGCAAGGGCGACAGCAATCCGCACCTGATGGGGCTGATCGACCCGGCCACGCTCGAGAAGGAACACGACAACGGCGCCGAGTGGTCGGATAAAAACAGCGAGTGGTCGGCCAGTGGGCGGGGTGTGGTCGGCATGCAGTCGGGGTGCGGTCGGGTGCTGGAAAGGCAGGCCGTGCCGGGTGTAGAGGCTGATTCGGCGCCGAGTGTGCCGAAAACGCGTAGTAAGAGAATCGGTACATCCGCTTCAGCCGCCGTTGTTGATGCAGTCGTAGGTTGATGCCATGGGAAAACGCGGTCAAGTCACCCCGCTGTCCGTCATCGGCCCGGCCGACGATCCGGGCAGCCTGTATCACCAGATGCAGCAGTTCCTGCAATGGATGCGCGAGCGCAATTACAGCTACCGCACCACGGACAACCGCGAAGTGTATCTGCGCTACTTCATCCTGTGGTGCGACGAGCGGGGCTTGGTGCGCCCGCAAGAGATCACGCGGCCGATCCTGGAGCGCTACCAGCGCTACATGTTCCTGTACCGTAAAAAGGATGGCCAGCCGCTATCGACACGCAGCCAGGCCACGCGGGTGACGCCGATCCGCGCCTGGTTCAAGTGGCTGACCAAGACCAACCGCATCCTGTACAACCCGGCGTCGGACCTGGACCTGCCGCGCATGGAACATCGCTTGCCGCGCCATATCCTGACGGCGGCCGAGGCCGACCGGGTGCTCAACGTGCCTGACATCACGACAGCGACAGGCCTGCGCGACCGCGCCATCCTGGAGACCCTGTACAGCACGGGTATCCGCCGCATGGAGATCCTGGCCCTGAACCAGTTCGACATCGACATCGAGCGCGGCACGATGATGGTGCGGCAGGGGAAAGGCAAAAAGGACCGGATGATTCCGATCGGCGAGCGGGCGCTGGCGTGGATACAAAAGTACCGCGACGACGTGCGATCGGAGCTGGCGCCGGCCCAGGACGACGGCACGCTGTTCCTGACGCAGTTGGGCGAACCGTTCACGCCGAACCGGCTGACGCAGATGGTGCGCGACATCATCGACGCGGCCAAGATCAACAAGCGCGGCAGCTGCCACCTGTTCCGGCACACGATGGCGACCTTGATGCTCGAGAACGGGGCCGATATCCGGTTCATCCAGGCGATGCTGGGACACGTTGAACTGAAGACCACGCAGATTTACACGCAGGTGAGCATCGTCAAGCTCAAGGAGATCCACACGCTGACGCATCCTGCGCGCCTGGAGCGGTTGCGGAGCGCGGGGGATGCCGACGCCCAAGGCGAGGCCGAAGACGCCGCCAGCGACCTGTTGGCCGCATTGGAAGCCGAAGCCGATGAGGAGGAGCCGGGCACCGGCGGAGCTTGAGGCGAACGAAGAGAGTGCGTGGTGGTCCAACTGTTACGCAGTAACGAACTTGAATGGGAGGCAAGATCATGGCCAAGACTGCAGCCGAGCGACAAGCTGCGTACCGGGCGCGTCGGCCGATGGCGGGCCGCAACGGCGAACGCCGGCTCAACACCTGGATGAGCACTGGCGCCGCCTTGGCGCTGGCCAGGTTGGCCAAACGTTACGGCGTAACGCAACGCGACGTGCTGGAGCGTTTCATCTGTACCGAGGATGATCGGATCCTTGCGGGCATCGAGCCGAACACGCCTGAGTGGGATGACTACTTGGGCATCAAGCCCGTTACGCGGTAACGACGCCCTCAACAGTAGCGGCCTCGACAGTGCAACGACTGGCCAGCCGCTGCGCGGTACTGCCAGCCGCGAGGCGGATACCAACACCCACGCTATGAATCGAGTCAGGACAACAAGGCGCGCGCCGACGGCGCTTGCCGCCGCGCTTCGCCGTCAGCCAGCTACCTGCCACGCAAAAGCACAGCCCCTCCGGGGTAAATCGGCCGCTGCGCGGCCGCTTTAACATAACGCGGCATTCCGCAAAGCCGGCCCATTCGCTGCGCTGCGCTTCGCTCGGTGGTCCGGCCCCGCGCTGCGCCGGGCCCAAGGGTTCGCGGAACACGCGCTATGTCTTGCGCCCCTTAGCGTCTGCCAAGCCAGCATGTGCTGCGCATGGTTTCGGTCAGGCGCTGCGCGCGTCCACCACACGGGGTGCTGCCAGTCAGTGTTACAGGGCGCGCTCGTTCCTCGCTTGCCGCCGCGCTCCGCCGTCAGTCAGGTCACGAGCACGCAACCCCAACACCAACCCCAACACCGCGACTAAAAAGAAGACCATGAGCCGCGTCCGTATAATTACGCCGGCGAGCGCGCTGGCGTGTCGGCCGGCGGCAAGTGGAAAAGAAAAGCGCGTCGGCGAAAATTTACCGAACAAGAAGTGCTTCTGGCGGCCGGGCCGGTGGAAACCCGCATGGCGTCTGGGTTTCAGCCGGTTGGCGGCGAAAACTGTGCCGGTTCCACTTGTT
>NZ_JAQOZV010000106.1:0-8376 GCF_030348125.1 Massilia sp. DJPM01 | reverse complement strand
AATGTTTTGCAGCGGCGGCGTCGATTCCAGCGACCTCAAGGTCATCCTGCGCCAGGGAACCCAGAAATTTGCCATGCGCGGACGTACGCTGACCGGTACCAGGGAGGGTTCGCCGTATGGGGGAGAAATGGTGTTCGATGCATCGCTGTCGCTGAAAGAAAACGCCGTCTTCAAAGCGCATTTGCAATTCATCCGCGACAAGGTCTACATCGAACATTGAGACCCGGCGTCAAGCTCACACCTGGCAGGAGCAAGCACGCCTGCGCTGCCCAGCTGGAAAGAGGTCGATGACAAAACGCAATATCGTCCGGAATGTTGATAGAATCGATCCACATCATCCCCCATCGTAATCCTTTGAAATACATGCGCCATGCGTTCGCCTCCGGAACCCGATACCTTCAGGGCGCGCTTGCGCCTGGGATTGGACAATATCGGATTCCCGTCGGACAACCCAAGCGCATTGGCGCGCGAATTCAACCGGCGCCATCGCGGCGCATCGATCACGGTGGATGCGGCCCGCAAGTGGCTGCGCGGAGAAACCGTCCCGACCCAGGCCAAGCTGCGTTCCATCGCCGCATGGCTGCTGGTCTCGCCCGAATGGCTGGGCTTTGGGGATGGTGAACAAGGCCATCCAGCCACCCGCGAGGCCTGCGTGGACCTGGCCCTGATCGCCGACCTGCACCTGCTCGATGAAAAGTACCAGCTGCTGGCGCGCGAGTTCGTGAGCAAGCTCCTCGAACTGCAGGATGCCCGAGCGAACAACGAAACTGGCCCGCCGGCCCCGATGGTATAGTACGGCACTGCGCTTGCCGCCGCTTGCGACGCGGTTCAACTCCCCACGATCCACCAAGCTCTCATGAAAAAAACCAGCACGACACCGCGCAAGCAGGCCAGCCAGTCCGGCACGGCGCCGGCCCACGCGTTCGACACGCGCCAGTCCGGCGCCGCTATCGTCGGCATCGGCGCCTCCGCTGGCGGACTGGAAGCGCTCGAATTGTTCCTGTCGGGCGTGCCGGCCGCCAGCGGCATGGCGTTTATCGTCGTGCAGCACCTCGATCCCGAGCACAAGGCCATGATGGTCGAGCTACTGCAGCGCGGTACCACCCTGCCCGTGGTCGAGATCAGCGACCGCCTGCGGGTCGAGCCGAATCATATGTACGTGATTCCGCCGAACCGCGATTTGTCCATCCTGCACGGTGTCTTGCACCTGTTCGAACCGGTCGAGCCGCGCGGGCTGCGCTTGCCGATCGACTATTTCCTGCGCTCGCTGGCGGCCGACCAGCAAGCCAACAGCATCGCCGTGATCCTTTCCGGCATGGGTGCGGACGGCTCGCTGGGCGCGCGCGCGATCAAGGAAAGCGGGGGCGCGGTGTTCGTCCAGGATCCGGAATCGGCCAAGTTCGACGGCATGCCGCGCAGCGCCATCGAGGCCGGCCTGGCCGACGTGATTGCGCCCGCCGACGAACTGGCCAGCCGCATCCTCGCCTACCGGGGCCACGCGCCGCTGCTGGTCAGCCCGCCCGAACTGAGCTTGTCCGACGCCGACGGCAGCGCACTCGACAAGATCGTCGTGATCCTGCGCGCCCAAAGCGGGCACGATTTCTCGTTCTACAAGAAAAGCACCCTTTACCGCCGCATCGAGCGGCGCATGGGGCTGCACCAGTTGGCCAGCATTGCCGACTACGTGCGCTACGTACGCGACAATACCCACGAGGCCCAGCTCTTGTTCAAGGAATTGCTGATCGGCGTGACCAGCTTCTTCCGCGACACGCCCGTGTGGGAACAGATCGAGGCCGACGTCTTTCCCGCCCTGCTGGCGGCCCACCCGCAAGGCGCCGCCTTGCGGGCCTGGACGCCAGCCTGTTCGACCGGCGAAGAAGCGTATTCGCTGGCCATCGCTTTCCGCGACACGCTCGAACGCCTCAAGCCGGAGGCCCGCTTCACCCTGCAAATCTTCGCGACCGATCTCGACAGCGACGCGATCGGCCGCGCCCGCGCCGGCGAATTTCCGGGCACCATCGCCAGCGACGTAAGCGAGGCCCGCCTGCGCCGCTATTTTATCCAGCACAATGGCGGTTTCCGCGTCTGCAAGGAAATTCGCGATATGGTCACCTTCGCGCCGCAAAACCTGGTGATGGATCCACCGTTTACCAAGCTCGACCTGCTCACCTGCCGCAACCTGCTGATCTACCTGGAAGCGGACTTGCAGAAAAAGCTGCTGCCCCTGTTTCACTACAGTCTCAGGCCGGGCGGCTTGCTGGTGCTGGGGAGCGCCGAAACGGTGGGCGCCGCCAGCGACCTGTTCGCCGCATGGCCAGGCAAGACGCGCATCTATCAGCGCCGCGAAAGCAGTCCGCGCACGGAGCTGGTCGATTTCCCCGCGTCGATTTATGGCCGCTCCCGCAAAGGGCTGGCCGCGCCGGTTCCCGCCGCCGGTGCGGCCCAGCCGGGTAGTGCCAACGTAGAGACCATGATCGATTCCTTGCTCCAGCAACGTTTTTCGCCGGCTGCGGTGCTCACGACCGACAAGGGCGACATCATCTATATCAGCGGCAAGACCGGGAAATACCTGGAGCCGGCCGTGGGCAAGGCCAACCTGAATATCTTCGCCATGGCGCGCGAGGGGCTGTCGGGGGCCTTGAACGAAGTCTTCGCCAGGGTCGTGCGCGAGCAGGGCAGCCAAGTGCTCAAGGGGCTGCGCGTGGGTGGCAATGACGGCGCGCTGATGGTCAATGTCGAAGTCCACAGCCTGCAGGAACCGGCACCGCTGCGCGGCATGGTCCTGATCGTGTTTTCCGACCAGCCGGCGGCGCGCGCAAAAACACCGCGCAAGGGCCAGCTGGACGGCGCCGAGGCCGAGCGCATGGATGCCATGGCGCAGGAAATGCAGCAATCGCGCGGAGAGTTGCAGCGCGCCCGCGAAGAGATGCAAACCTCGCAGGAAGAATTGAAATCGACCAATGAAGAGCTGCAAAGCACGAATGAGGAATTGCAAAGCACCAACGAGGAATTGACGACCTCCAAGGAGGAAATGCAATCGATGAACGAGGAGTTGCAGACGGTCAATCATGAATTGTCGGCCAAGCTCGACGAATTGTCGCAAGCCAGCGATGATATGAAAAACCTGCTCAACAGCACGGACATCGCCACGCTTTTCCTCGATGAACAGATGTGCATCCGGCGCTTCACCAATCGCATCACCGGCATCTTCAAGCTGATCCCGGGCGATGCCGGCCGTCCGATTACCGATCTGGTGAGCACGCTGAACTATCCCGCGCTGGCCGAGGATGCCCGCGAAGTGCTGAACTCGCTGGTGTTCCGCGAAGTCCAGGTCAGCGCGCTCGACGGCCGCTGGTTCACCGTGCGCATCATGCCGTACCGGACCCAGGACAACCGCATCGACGGGGTGGTGATCACCTTTATCGACATCAGTACCTCGAAAACGCTGGAATGTGCGCTCAGGCTCAGCGACGAGCGCTTCCGGATTGCCATCGAACACGCGCCGCTGACGGTGTTCAGCCAGGATCAAGAATTGCGCTATACCTGGGTGCACAATTTGCAGCCGCAACTGCGCTCCGGCGACGCCATCGGCAAGACCGACGCCGAGCTGTTGCCACCCGACGATGCCGCGCGCCTGACCCAACTGAAACGCCAGGCGCTCGAACAAGGCCTCAGTGTGCACACCGAAACGACGGCGCTCCTGCACGGCAGCACGCATTACTACGATTTTTATGCCGAGCCGGCGCGCGACCATCACGGCGCCATTGTCGGCGTGTCGGGCATGGCATGGGAAATCACGGAACAAAAGCGCTCCGAGTCGCGTTTCCGGCAATTGCTGGAACATTCGCTGAACGCGGTCGCCTGTCACCAGGTGATCCTGGACGATGGCGTGGCGCGCGATTTTCTGGTTCTTGAAGTCAATCCCAAGTTCATGGAAATGACCGGGCTGCGTGACGTCGTCGGCAAGCGCCAGTCGGAGCTGGCCACCAGCATCTATCCCTTCAATCCGGAATTGTTTGCCGCCTGCGCGCGGGTGGCGACCACGGGCAAGCCGGAGCAGCTCGAAGTGTCCGCCAGGGATGGCGCGCAATGGATCAATTGCTCGCTGTATTCGCCGGAGCCCGGTTACTTCATCTCGGTCAAGGAAGATATCACCGGGCGCAAGCGGATGGAGGAGACCCTGCGTCAAACCCTGTCCGTGCTGCAGCGCGGCAGTGCGATCGCACCTTCGCAAGCCGGCGCAGTCGCGGCGCTGGAAAACATATTGCAGGACGCGCAAGCGTTGCTGGAAGGCGGTATGGACAAGCACCCCGGCCGGCCAGGCCAGGCCGTTTCAAATGCCGCCATCAATCGGAAAATACAATCATGAGCCGTGAACAATTATCCCAACATGTACTGAGGGAAGACGCCGAACTGCGCCTGAACCAGCAGGGAAGGGCGCAGGCTGGCGCGCAGCCGCTGCCGCATGCCGACAATCCGCAGCGGCTGCTGCACGAACTGCAGGTGTACCAGGTCGAACTGGAATTACAGAACGAACAGCTGGAAGCGGCGCGCGCCTGGATCGAGGCGGCCCTGGCCAGCTACACCGAACTGTACGATTTTGCTCCCGTGCCTTACTTTACGCTGACCCGTAGCGGGGCGATTACCGAGACCAATCTGGCGGGCGCCCGTCTGCTCGGTAGCGAGCGCAGCCGTGTGATCGACAAGCGCCTCGGCGTGTTCGTCGCCGAGTCCGACCGGCCCCGGGTGGCGGCATGTCTGAAGTCGCTGTTTGCCACCCAGTCCGACGCGCACTGCGAAGTGACCCTGGTCGCCAGGGATGGAACCCGCCGCACGGTGGAAATGAGCACGACCCTGGCCAACGATGGCGAAACGTGCCGCGCCGTCCTGGCCGACGTGAGCGAACGCAGCGCCCGCGAGCGCCAGACGCGGCGCCTGGCCGACGCATTCACCATGGCAAGCGAAGCCATGTTCCTCAGCGACCAGCATGGCGTCATCACGGACGTCAACCATGCATTTAGTGCGCTCACCGGGTTTGCACCCGACCAGGTGCTCGGACAGCATCGGCGCATGCTGTTTTGCGAGAGCCGTTCGCCCGGGCTGGACGAGGACATCGCGCACGGCCTCGCCCTCAAAGGCAGCTGGAGCGGCGACATCTGGAACGAGCACCGCGACGGCGCGCCGTACAGGGTGGCGGCGCATATCGGCACCATGCGCGACAGCAGCGGAGCGCAGTGCTGCGTTATGCGCTTTTCGCGCCATGATTGAACCGGTACGCCGCCATGCGATGCCATTTCCCCTCTTGCCCGTCCGGGCCTGAGGCACGAACGCAAGGGCGCACGGTCAAGCGGCCGGCAACGACCCGATCCTGGTGCCTTGCGCTGTGCCTGTGCCTGTCCTTGGCCGGCGCCGGCGCCGCTGCGCCGCAAGCCGCGGGTGTCGCGGGCGCGCTGCAAACCATCCCGGTCGCACCCGGATTTCTGGCATCCGAACGCATCCCCCTCAGAGGCACCCTGGTCAAGGCGGCACGGATCGTCGACCGTGCCGGCGAGCATCTGCTTGTCGTCACCTCGCGTTCCGGGCCGTCGACCGCCCCGACGGCAACGCCGGGCGCGCTGGAACGGTTCGCGCTTTTTGCCGCACTCTACACCCACAAGGACAAGGCCTGGGCGCAAACCTGGATCATCCAGGATCACGTGGACTGCCCGGGACTCGATTCAAGCGCGGATTTTTTTCCCGAATACATTACGGTCACCGACCTGGACAAGAACGGCATGGCCGAAGTGACCGTGCCCTACAAAATGTCTTGCGGAGGTGGCGTCGATGCGAACGAGCTCAAGGTTATCCTGCGCCAGGGCGAGCAAAAGCTGGCGCTGCGCGGCACCACGCTCAGAAATACCAGGGTCAGCGCCCCCTACGGCGGCGAAATGACCTTCGACAAAGCCCTGTCGCTCAAGGAAAACGCGGTCTTCAAGGCCCATTTGACATCCCTGCGCGACCAGGTCTACGTCGAAGACTGAGCCATCGTGAGCGGTCATTGATTGTGCATCGATCGACCAGGCGTGGCCTCTTGACACAGTCACGGCCCATCCCCGAAGCTCCCGGTTCAGCTCGCTGACCGGGGCCCTGCCGAGCGTGTTGTTGGGGTGGCACAGCCTCTCCAATCACTTTCACGTGCGCATACAACGTGATACGCTGGCAGCACACCAGATTCTGGCGAACCACGTAGCTGAGCGCCGCCAACGGCGTCAGGCATGTGGTGATGACAGTTTCGCGCTGATGAGGAAACGTGATGAAACGAACGCTCTTCTCCCTTGCTCCACTGACGCTGCTGTTGGCTATAGCGAGCCCGGCCATGGCAGAACTGGTCATCGTGGTCAATCCCCAGAACCCGGCCACCCGCATGTTCCCGTCCCAGGCAGCCCAGTTTTTTCTCGGTGGTTCTGTCATGTTCACCCCAATCGAGCAGGCCGAGTCTTCGCCTATTCGTGCCGAGTTCTATAAAAAAGTGCTTGAAAAGGAACCTGCCCAGGTGCAGGCGATCTGGTCCAAACTGACGTTCACGGGCAAGGCAAAGGCGCCCAAGGAGTACAAGTCCAGTGCGGAAGTAAAAAAGGCGGTGGCGGAGAGCGTGAACGCCATTGGGTATATAGAAAAATCGGCGGTGGACGACACCGTCAAGGTCGTCGCGACGATTCCCTGACCCGCCAAACTCCTATCCCCACCGGAGAGACCCAATGAACAAGATTCCACTCGTGTTTGCCATGACCATGTTCGTCGGCGGCAGTGCCGCCGCCATCGATTTGACCAGTGATGGGTCGCTGAAACTCACTGGCTTTTATACGCTCACCGCGGCCAAGGTCCTCAGCGGCTCGGCGCTGGGCAGCAGCGCCCCCTGGACTTACCAGCAGTGGAAATGCCCCTGCACGATCCAGACCTGGGAATACGCAGCCGTTTATGAAAAATCGAAAGGCTGGCAACTCGACCAGGAATCCCTGCTTGGTGTGCAAATCAAGAAGGAATTCTCGCCCACCCTGGCAGCAACTGCGCAATTGGTCATGCGCGCAAATAACCCCAACCATGGATCGCGCCCCACAGTGGACTGGGCCTATGCCAGCTGGCAGCCTTCCGCAGACTCAAAATGGACGTTTCAGGCCGGGCGCTTCCGCATTCCGCTTTATTATTACAGCGATTATTTGTACATTGGCTACGCTTATCCATGGGTGCGCCCGATGCCGGATGTCTATGGGTGGCCGATCTATGCCTACAACGGCGCCAATGTCAGCTATCGCACGCAATTGGGCGCCTCCGATTGGGCTGCGACAGCACAGGTCTATACCGGCAGCTATACGCAGCGCAACAACGCTTACGACACGCGGATTTACTGGACAGATCCGACGCACGAATCGTGGAAAGGGATGGTCGGCGCGACCTTCGCCGCGAACAATGGGGTATTTGATGTGCGCGCCATGCTCATGACGTACAAGGACTCGCTGTGGCAGGAGAGTGCGGATGGCGTACGCAACTATCTCTTGAACATTCACGATCAACGCACCCGCATCATGGGCGTGTCCGTCAATATGGACTACAAGAACTGGCTGGTGAAAACAGAGGTGGACCGCTACGAACAGGTCGATGCATCCAAGGGCTTGAACGGCATTTACAAATACGCGCTGGCGAGCGTCGGGTATCAGTATGGTGCTTTCACGCCAGCGCTGTCGATGTCGCGTTATCGCACAGTCGCTGCCCCGATTGAAGGCAGAAATACGCAATATGTGTCGCTGCGCTGGGACTTCGCGAAGAATACGACACTCAAACTGCAGTACGATATCAGCAAGGACAAGTCCGAATATAGCTACCCATTCTTCGGCGACTCGAAACTGATGTCGGTTTCTCTGCAGGGCATTTTCTAGATGCGCGCTTCCCGGGACTGATTGCCCACAACCGCGGGAGTGCCAGTCGCCGTGTTAACTTGCAGGCTTCTCGCTTGCTGCGACTCGTTGCGACTGGCGCGCCGGCTGATCCTGCAACGCCGCAAGGAACAGCAATCCCTTGATGCTGGGGAAAAAGCAATACACGCCGCCGCGCGTGGTCACCAGCCGCGAAAAACCGCGCAAGGTGTGGTTGGCGCTGCCTTTCGGCCCCTTGCCGGCCAGGGTAAACGAACTCGTCGCCGGATCGTTCACGCCGAGAAAAACATCCTCGCCGCTGATGTTGTACACGGCATTGCCGGCGGCAGGTCCTTCCGGCCCCGTGGCGGCTTTCACAAAATCCGACCGCCGGTTCCACTCGCTGCTGAGGAACTCGAACTGGTTGCGGATGCTCGCATTGATGAAGTAGCCGATCAGGCCGCGTGCGGGCTGGTCAGGCCGGGCC
>NZ_JAQOZV010000105.1:0-8468 GCF_030348125.1 Massilia sp. DJPM01 | reverse complement strand
TTGGGGTTGTAAGCCGGAACCCCGGATTTTTCTGTCCCCAGACAGCGCGGTACCTGTCACCCAAACGAGCGGTTAAGTGATGATCGAAAAATGAGAAATTTACCGTCAAAAATCGTCACATAACCCGTAACTTATTCAACGTTGCAAAAATGTG
Source organism: Massilia sp. DJPM01 (assembly GCF_030348125.1). NCBI lineage: Bacteria > Pseudomonadati > Pseudomonadota > Betaproteobacteria > Burkholderiales > Oxalobacteraceae > Massilia > Massilia sp. DJPM01. The sequence continues at coordinate 8,314 of NZ_JAQOZV010000105.1, read as the reverse complement.
AGTAGCTTTAGCTTTGATGACGGAATTTTCTGGTGTTCCAGCTTACACCCCCAAGTTGGAGCGTACCCGTACGGTACACTTCGTGTCTTGACCAACGGCCGCTTTCGGCCAGAACCGGTCACTCAGACGCGCCGATCCGTTTAAAATATTGGCTCAGGCTAGGTTGCTCCGCCAGCCCGGTGTCGTCGGTGCAAACCAGATGAAAATTTATAGGACTCGATTCGTGGTTACATTTGTTCACGCACGAAAAATTGCCGAGGCATGGGTTGATATTCTGACGGACGGGCATGCCGCCATCGACAGGTCAAAAACCAAGACAAAACCATATGGTTGGCTGTTCTGTTGGAATAGTAAAAAATACCTCGCAGATCCAACCAACGATATGGAGGCGCTTGTCGGGAACGTTCCAATCTTTGTTGATCGCGTGAATGGTGAAGTCCTGTGCGCTGGTCCTGCTGGCATCGATTGGTTTGCCCAATATGAGGCTTCTATTCCAAAGGCAAGGCTTTTAATGACGCCAGAACTCCCAGTTTGGGGCGATTCGGCGTAGTGGGCCGAATCAAATCTGGCGAGCTCGCGGATTGCATAGATTACCCGTACCGTCCCAGCCGCTCGATCGCGTGCAATCGGCCACGAGCCGCCGTTCGTACTTTTCGGCTTGCCCATCGATATGGGGTAGGGTAAGGATTCGTGCGTAAATGAGTAACAGGCAGTGCCAGAAAAGAAAGATCGCGGGCTTGAACCTTGGTTTGATTTTCTTAATGAGTTTTCTTGTGCTTTTTGTGCATCAAATGGGGTCGCTTTTGACCGCAAGATAAACGCTCGTTTTTCTTGCACTTGCAGCGGAGCCTTCAACCACAGGGCTTTCCAAGATCTTACTCATTTACGCACGAATCCTTACACTACCCCAACAATGCGTTTAGTTTGTCTTCTGGGGTCATGCGGCCTCCTTGGAGTCCAGCCAGGCGTATGCCTGATCTTCGGCATCGGAATAGGCGAGTTTCAAAGCATCGGCTTCATTTTCGGCAAAATCCGATGGTGGGAACACTCCGCCGCCCACCTCGACGTCGTCCTCAAGGAGGCGCAGCCGCCAACCGCCGCCGACCTCGACCGAGCGCGGGATGATTTCGTAGCTGTACTTCATTGGGTCACCTCGCTAAGACGGTGCTTTTCCAGTTCATCCCTGTTCTGTTGCTCTACGCTGGTGACACGCCGACGGTACTCTTTGATGAACAACACCCGGTCGCCTTTGAAAAACAAAGCGGGGTTTGTCCAGAATGCTGTAGGCCCTTTCGGAGACAGGAATTTTTTTTCTAGTAGCTCTTTAAGCCCCCGCTGGAACGTCTTTTCGGACATGCCTACATCCCGGCCCTCGATGCCATTTCCAAACCAGAACAGATTCACGTGGTCAGCGTAGCCCTTGCTCATTGGCGTGCGTTGGTACTCTTCTAAGATGACTTGAAATACCCGGTGTGCCGTCTTGCCCAACTCGTAAGCCGCAGCGGCACCAGCCGCAAACACCTTGACGAACTCTGCGTCGTCTTTCTCTTCAATCTGATGAATAGCTGCCACTCCCACAACCTCACCAGTTGCCGTGTTTATTAGCTCTTCAGATCGCCCTGAACGCACGTAGCGACGCTTAGTGGTGACTTGTTGAGGTTCCACGAGAGGGTTAATCGTCGGCGAATATTCCAACTTACGCAGGTTGATAGAAGTCTTAAGGGACATTATGGAATCTCTTTTTGTCTTTTGTAAGTCCACATGATGGATCATCAAAAGACAAAATACAAGACTTTTTTGTCTCGCCATGTCCTGATACTGTCTTTCGAGGTCCTGATCTTGTCTCGACGGCGTAGACCCCATGCGGGTTTCAGACGTTTGCTTCTCACTCTATGTAATAGACGAGTATTTTTAGACTGCGCTTCGCGCACAAGGAGGGACTGAAAAGCGTGACTCATCGGGTTGTGGCCGGTCACGCTGGGGGCGTGCCGGATTGGCGCGCGCGCCTTCGGCGTCGGCCATTCCGTCCAGTTCGGGGCCGTCGCCCCTCCAGGACGTGCCGATTGCCGCCCTCTACCGTGTCCTCGATGCGCCGGTTGGTTTGGCTTGTAGGGTGGTGGGGTTGATTTTGGGAGAGAAATCTCTCCAAATTGTGGCGGTCGGGGTGACGGCCAGCAGTCACGCGGCTGCTGTGGGCAGAGTGTGTGCAAGCTGTGGGCAGGGCGTGGGCAACGGGTTTACCGTTGTCCATCCCTGTCCATGGCTTGTGCACACGTTCCGAAGGACTGTCCACAGCTAGCTTTACGCAGCCTGGTGTGTAGTCGGTGTGACATTGACGTAAAAAGCTACGGCCTGACCTATCACATCTGCTAGGTCGATGCCTTGGCGAGTAGGGCATCGCCAACATGTTCTCCCCATCTAGTTAGCTTTTGAGCTTGCTACCCTCCGGCCTAGCCGAAGTTGATGCGTGTCGTCGTTCAGTTTCGAGGATGGTTAAGCTGGTTTCGTAGAGGCACGTCATTAAATTTCCGGGTTCCAGAAACCCCTTGTGTTTCCAAAAGCTGACGCTAGTCTATCTAGCAATAACAGACACCTCTTCGACATGTCGAAGAGTGCTACAAAGTAGCTTTGGTCCCTGATGTATCATGAAGAATCGTCAAGATTGCTTTGCACATCTGCGGTTTCAGGCTTGAGGAGTGTTTTTATGTTGCATCACTTTTTGGCTAACAACCGTGACGAACTGGCGAAAAGGTGCCGTGTCAAGGTAGGGAATCGTCCCGGCCGTTCAGCGACAGAAGTACAGCTTCAAGACGGTATTCCTTTACTTATCGATCAATTGATCAGAACCCTCCGAGTTGAACAAAGTTCCGAACCACTCAAAAGTGAGTTGATTTCTGGCCCAGCGGGTGGCGGCGTTGCGCTTTCAGAAGTGGGTGCCTCAGCTGCTCAACACGGGAAAGACTTGCTGGGACTAGGACTAACTGTGGATCAGGTTGTGCACGACTATGGTGATCTTTGTCAGTCAATCACGGATCTAGCTGTCGAGCGTGATGCTCCTTTTTCCGTTGATGAGTTCCGTACTTTAAATCGCTGCTTGGACAATGCCATTTCCGATGCTGTGACGGAATTTAGCTTTCAAAGAGATGCCCTTCAAGTAGCTAAAAATGCAGAGGAAAATAATCGACGGATGGGGTTTTTCGTCCACGAGCTTCGAAATCTGCTAGGAACGGCTTCACTCGCTTTTGCAGCCGCTGAAGCAGGCAATCTCAGCTTGACGGGTGCTACTGGTTCGATCCTCAAGCGTAGTCTCAGTAGCCTTCATAAGCTTATTACGGCCACAGTAGAAGATGTGCGTATATTCGAACCTGATGGTACGGTGTTGGACTCTTTCTCTCTTGCTGAGTTCATCGCAAAAATTTACGACGGCGCTACGTTATCTGCAAAAGCATACGGTTGCTCACTTCGTATGCTTCCGGTTGATATTGATCTGGCTGTCCGAGGTACGCAGGATTTGCTAATCGCCGCTGTAGCTAACTTGCTGCAAAACGCTTTCAAATTTACACAGCCAGGTTCAGAAGTGTTGTTAACGGCTTACGCGCAAGGTGATCGAATACTCATCGACGTAAAAGATCATTGCGGTGGTTTGAAGGTAGGGACTACTGAGACAATTTTTTTGCCTTTTTCCCAGGTTGGTACAGATCGCACAGGAATCGGATTAGGTCTTACCATCGCAAGAAAAACTGTCGAAGCCAACAAAGGCACCCTTACAGTCCACAATATTGAGGGCATTGGTTGTGTCTTTACGGTTAATCTACCTCGCCACAGCATGCCTACTTGATAGGGTTGGAAATTCACTCATAATGCGACTTTCTCATTCACGGGAAGGTCAAATAGAGCACGATCATCCGCCCGAGTAAGTTGCTGACTCATCATTTCGAGCATTTTGTCTTTAGGCCATTCTCCACGCTCGACCTTGGCGAGAATAGCGGCACCGACAAGAATTTTTCGGCGGGTATCAGCTGCCCGGTTTTGCTTGCTCTCTGCTGCTTTGGCCCGTGCTTCCACTTTCTGTTTCAGCGCTTTGGCCTGCTTGAGTTTTTCTTCTAGGTCCGTGACCCGTTTTTGTGCTTTTTCAATGTTAGCTGTCATTTGGCGCTTTCTTGGTTTTCGTGGTTGGTTTTTTCTTTGGTCGTTCTTTGGAACGTGTCACAAAAATTGGTAGCTCTAGTATGCCCTGGTCTCTCTCGGAGAGGAAGTTGACCTTGACTGGCAGAGCTGGCTTTTCCGGTGTCTTTTTTGTCATGATGTTTGTCTCTGCCTTTGTTGGTCGATGTGGACCATTTTAGCGGCGTAATCCCACCCCGTAAAGCCAGCTATAATGGAGCGGCGGAATGACCCGTCGAAGAGCGGAAGCGAATAGCAAGGGCGCACTTAGGAGTTGGCTACGCCAACTCGTGCGGTCTCTGCGCGACAAAGACGAAAAAGTACAAAATGGCAATCTACCACCTCAGTGTGAAAGCAATATCGCGGTCAGCCGGTCGTTCTTCGACCGCCGCCGCCGCCTATCGCGCTGGGTGTGAGATTACCGACAAGCGCACCGGCGAGGTTCACGATTACACCCGTAAGGGCGGCGTCGAATCTGCCGACATCGTTTTACCGGATGGTGCGCCAGAGTGGGCGACCGACCGGGCCAAACTATGGAACGCCGCCGAACTTGCCGAGAAGCGCAAGGATGCTTGTGTGGCGCGTGAGTTCGAGGTGGCTTTGCCGTCCGAGCTTTCCCCCGCCGAGCGGAGGCGGCTGGCTCTGGACTTTGCTAAGGACATGGCGAACCGTGAAGGGTGCGCGGTGGATGTTGCCCTCCATGCCCCCGGCAGGGAGGGCGACAACCGCAACCACCATGCCCACATCCTGCGCACCACTCGCAAGGTGGAAGCGGATGGAATGGGCGCGAAGCTGGAAACCGAAAAGGCAGGGCGCAAACGCTCCGAAGACCTCGAAGCCGTGCGGGCACGTTGGGCCGACATGACGAACGAGCGCCTACGTGAAAACGGTATAGCGGCCCGCGTCAATCACCGCAGCCTTGAGGCACAGGGCATCGACCGCGAACCGACCAAGCACCTCGGGCCAGCGGCCAGCGGGTACGAACGCCGGACAGGGCAGCCAAGCGACAAGCGCATCCAGCAGGAGCGCGAAGCCGTTGAGCAACTGACCAAAGCCAAAGCAGCGGGCGAACTGGAGAGGCAAAGCCGCCAGCTCGACCGCCTCATTCTCGACCTGTCGGGCGACCTCAGCGCGGCCAAGGCCGAGCGCGACCGCCAGCCAACGCCGGAAGTGAAGCAGGCCGCAGCATCTGGCGTGGCTGACTTTCGGGCGCAGTTCGAGCAAGCCAAGCTGGCCGAAGCCGGGAAGCAGCAGGCACGGCAAGCCTTCGAGCAGTTCAAGGCCGAACAGCAGGCGCAGCAGCGGCAAACCGAGCTTGCCAAGGAGCAGGCAGCGCAGGCACTGGCGAAGCAGCGCGAGGAAGCCGAGCGAAAGCAGCAGGCCGAGCGGGCACCGAAGCCCAAGATCGACCGGGGCGGGCCGTCGCTAGGATAGTGTCAAAAAAAACATACTGATGTTTCATTTTATTATTTTTGACTATACAATTCAGTCATATAGATAAAACGAAAGGCGCAAAATGAAGGACTTAACCATTGAGCGATTCGCGGGCCTCGTTCGTACGGCCAGCGTGCACCGCGTGTTCCTGACCCCTTACCCCGCCATCGACGGCGGCGGTTGGTTCCTCGACGTGGACCACTCCGACCACGGACTGACGCGGCAGGTGCAAGCGCAGCGGAACGGTGTGCGGGTGTTCAAGTCGGCAGATACGGCCATCAAGGCGCTGCACGAGTGCAGCTATGCCGGTTCGGTCGTCGTCGTGATGAAACCAGAAGGGGGCAAGTGATGGACGCACAGCAGCAGCTATTCGGCCTCATGACCGTGGCAGAGGAACACCAGAAGGCAGTCAAGGCCGCCATCGACGGGCTGGCCGCAGAGCGGGCAGCACTCGTCAAGGAACGCGTCGCCGTGGCTCAGGCAGCGGCCAGCGTGGCCGGTGTGGCCGGCGACGTGAAGCGAGCCGCAGCAGAGGCCATCCCAGCCATGCAGAAGGCCGCAGGAGAGGCTGTAGGCGCTTCGGTGAGGCAATCCCTTGCCGGGGCCTCAGAAATCGCGACAAAGGCTCTTGGAGAGGCTGCACAGCCCGTTATCGATAGCCTGTCGGGTGTGGTGAAGACCGCATGCGAAGCGGAAGGCTCGATGCGCAAGGCGGGCGCATGGTTCGCTTGGAAGTGGGTCGCCGTGGCCGCTGGCGGGTTAGTGGGTGTATGCCTAGTGGCGTATGCCTCACTGGCGTGGCAGTTGCACCAGGTCAGCAGCTTACGCGATGAGAAGGACGCGCTTGCCGCCGATGTGGTACAGATGCAGGCCAACGTGTCGGCATGGGAAAAAAAGGGCGGGCGCATCACACTCGAAAGTTGTGACGATTCCGGCAAAAGCCGTCTGTGCATTCCGGTCAGCACAAATCAAGGGAAGGGGTACGAGGACTACAAAGCGCCGTTCAACAACGCTAAGTCCGGCGTCCAGTACGTGATTCCAAGAGGGTACTGACCGATGAAAAAGCTAAACGACTTGCTGGTACGCATCCCCGAGATACAGGCGCGGGCGAAGCAGCGGACCGAGCGTGAGCCATTGCCCGGCAAGCCGTTGCCCAAGAACGTGGTGCAGCTCCCGCTATGGCCGGAGCCTGTCCGGGCCGTGCCGAATGGCTTCCTACGGTCGGCCCTGTTCGGTGCGATCGGCAAGGGCAAGCGGCGCTACATGCAAGGCGAACTGGTGGCCGCGGTCGATGGCGTGGAGATCCGCTACACCGGCCAGCGCCTTGACCAAGGCGACCTCGACGTATGGGAAAGCGTGCTGCATGCCGTGCGCCTTCAGGAGCTTGGCGGGCAGTGCCGCGTCACGTCCTATGCCTTTCTGAAGCTCATGGGCAAGACCGACACCGGCAGCAACCGGGCGACGCTACAGACGCGCATCGAGCGACTGCGGGCCAATGCGCTAACGGTGAAGCAGGGCCGTTACAGCTACATCGGCGGCTTGATCGCCGGAGCGGCCAAGGATGAGGACACGCAGGAATGGGTCATTGAGCTGGACGCGAAGATGCGCCCATTGTTCGCCGCCGACCAGTTCACGCAGATTGAATGGGCGGTGCGCCACGCGCTGAACGGCCAGCCGCTGGCCCAATGGCTGCACGGCTTCTACGCCACTCACGCCAAGCCGTTCCCGATGAAGGTTGAAACGCTGTTGAGCCTGTCGGGCAGCGAGAACACAGAGCCGCGTAGTAGTCGGCAGAAGCTGCGCAAGGCGCTGGACGCTTTGACGGACGCCAGCGCGACCTACGGCGAGGGGTTCGGCTACGACATTCGCGGCGACCTCGTGCACGTGCAAAAGCGAGCCAGTGGGCCGCAGCGGAGGCACTTGGCCAAGCTGGCCAGCAAACCCCGGAAGCCTCGCGGCTGATACCGTTCCAGCAACCCCGCCGTACCGTCGTAGCGGATGCGCCGTACCGTCGTAGCGGATGCGCCGTACCGTCGTAGCGGATGCGCCGTACCGTCGTAGCGGATGCAATATCAACAGGCTGAACAGGTCGCAAAGCCGCGCCAGTGCTGGTTTTCAGCCTTTGTCAAAAACCAAGCTAATCAGGTTTTAATCCTTTCTTAATCACCCAGCGACTTCGCCGGGAGGGTGAAACCCTCCCCCGTACCGGCTTCCACCGCAAAAAGTGCCCCATTCTTTCTATAAAAAGAAGAACTACGTGCACGAGAGCGCACAGGAAAAATCCACGAAAACCGATGCGCGACGGCAATCGTGTCAAGCGATATTCAGTGACACGACCGGGAAATGTGCCCTAATAGAACCGGGAAATGTGCCCCATCCTTTCTATAAGAAGAAACAGAAGAAACAGAAGAAACAGTAAACCTTAGAAACACTCGCAACGCTGCGCGTGTAGCTCGTACTGCACTAGGCCCCCTGAGGGGCAGAGAGACCCCCGCGTAACGCGAAGGTCGGTGACCGGATTCGCAGACCTTCGGCGGGATACGCCCTGCCCTACGGGCACACCTACCGGTGCGGGGGCTACCGCCTCACCCCGGCTTGCCGGGGCTTCGGGCACCTGCTCACCGTGATCGCCAGCCGAAACCCCGCGCCCTCTCGGGACGCGGCAGCTGACTCGATACCGGGTCGCAGATTCAGCTAACCCCAGCGTGTAGGTGTT
>NZ_JAQOZV010000104.1:0-8642 GCF_030348125.1 Massilia sp. DJPM01 | reverse complement strand
TGGCGGGATCAATACCTATGGCTATGTCGGAGGTAATCCGGTTTCGCGAATTGATCCGACGGGCGAGGCATTCTTCGTTCCCCCATTAATTTACTATGGTGGGGTCGCATTAATTTCAGCGGCGACTGCGCATTATGGAATAAAGGCTATCCAGGCATCAACCCGTCCAAGCGATATGAGTCGGATGGAAGAGAGGCATTTTGACCGAAATTGTGCCAATTCCGACGATCCTTGTCGCGCTATTAAGGCTGCGGTGATGCAGGCCATTACAGGGGCTCAAACAAAAATGGAAGCCATGTATAACGATAAGCTTCTCTACAATAACGCTTTCTCGGTTGCCAATCCAACTGTGACTGGAACGAGCACGACGTGGACGGGCCACATTGATGATCTTAACGGCCGCACTAACAATATTTGGGCAATGATAACGTTGGGCAGAAAGATGGGCTGTGATATGTCGGCAGAGACTGCTGCAGCGATGACAGTCCACACGCCTGGCGCACCTCGTGGATGATCATGAAATATTCAATTGATTTTTCAATTTTTGATTCCCCGACTCATGCTTATGGCAACGTAACAGGCGAGATTGATTTTCCGCATACCCCTGAAATTGGTCACCGGGTTGTATTGCTAAACGATCTCGAGCAAAGAGTTGCCTCCTTGGGAGCTGTGCAGGGCGTTGATGGCGTGCTTCTGGTCGGGCTCGAAGATATAGTGTTCGATTCAAGGCTTGAGGCGGCAGTCTTCGCGAAGTACATGGAAAGTTCACTAGGGTTGTTTTGCGTGGTGTATGACGAGTTCTAGGCGCGGGGTCAGGAAACGGGGCGCGGGGTCACCAGTGTGCGGGAACGGCACGGGGGTCAGATCCGACAAACGGACACGGACGGAGCAGTCGTGCCGACGATTCGACACGAGCGGGGCAGTAAGCTGAAGGTGCACATTTGAAGCGCAGGGCGTACCCTCTCCGTATCCTGTGCTATCAGAAGCATAACCATCATGGAACATTCTCCGATTTCGGTTCTGGCGCTTTCTCTTCGATGTCGGTCTCAGAAATGGCCGGAAGCTCAAAAAGTGCCCGGTCCTCATTTCTGGTTAACGCCTTATCCATCATGGCCGTAAACGTCGCTTTCGGCCATTTCTCATCAACCATTTGATCCAGCAGCACCGCCCCGGCCAATATCTTGCGCCGCGTATCATCCTGGCGCTTACGTTTGACCTCAACCGCCTTCTTGCGCGCCTCGACCTTCTGCTGTTCTGCCTTTAGCTGCTTGAGCTTGGTTTCAGCGGCGACGATCTTCTCTTCCAGTGTTCCCATAGCGACGGCTCCCACGGTGAAATAGCCATAATTGTAGCGCGACTTTTAGTGTGTGCGGTGGCAAGTTGGCTGTTTGCAAAAGTCTCGGGATATGGTAGGTTTAGTAAAACAAAGGGCGCACTTATGCAAACTCTTCGAGTTTGCGTGCGTACCTGCCGTAGGCTAACCCCGGAACAGCGAAAACCACCCCCTGCCTGCGCACATGGCGATCTATCACCTGAGCGTTAAAACGATTTCGCGCTCTGCCGGACGTAGTGTCACGGCAGCAGCGGCCTATCGCGCCGCCGAAAAGATCGTTGACCAGCGCACGGGAGAAATCCACGACTACACGCACAAAAAAGGTGTGCTGTCGGTAGACCTCACCCTGCCCAGCGGTGCGCCGGAATGGGCCAGCGACCGCGAGAAACTTTGGAACGCGGCCGAGCAAAGCGAGACGCGCAAGAATTCCACTGTGGGCCGGGAATTCGAGATTGCTTTGCCCGACGAGCTGAACGCGTCCCAGCGCCGCGAACTCTCCCTTGCCCTGGCCCGCGAGATCGTCGAGCGCCACGGGTGCGTGGCCGATGTCGCCATCCACGAACCCGGCAAAGGCGGCGATAACCGCAACTACCACGCGCACATCCTATGCAGCACGCGGCGACTCGGCCCGTTCGGATTCCACGCAAAGACCCGCGAGCTGGACGAGGTGAAGCAAGGCGAGGTAGTACGCTGGCGGGAGCGCTTCGCCATCATTCAAAACCAGCATTTGCGCGAAGCGGGCCACTCCGAACGGGTCGATCACCGCACCCTTGAAGCGCAGGGAATCAACCGCGTGCCGACCGTGCATTTAGGGCCAGCGGCCACCAACTACGAGCGGCGCACCGGCAAGCCGTCACATCGGCGGCAGGAACTCGAACAGGAGATCAGCGAGCGCCTGCGTAGCGCCCGCAACGAGGGGCAGCTTGAGCGACAATCGGCCCAGTTAGAGCGCAGCATTATCGATACCAGCGGTGACTTGGCCGCAGCGCAGAAAGAGCGTGCCAGCATTCAACAGCAGGCAACGGACGGCCGGGCCGTTGTGCGCGCCCAATTCGAGCAATACAAACAAGAAAAGGTAAAGCAGGAGCGACAGCAGGCCGCAGCGGAAAAGGCCCGCCTGGTGGCGGAGGTGCAACACCAGGCAGACGTCAAACGGCAAGCCGATGTGGAGCAAAAACGGCAAGAGCTTGAGCAAGCCAATAAGCCCAAGAAGGACCTCGACCGTGGCGGGCCGACCCGATAACCCGGCATCCAATCAACAGTGCAAGTGGAAAGGTACGAAATGGACGACATCGAAAAAAATCTATACCTTCTGATGGAGGTTGCCGAGCAACAGCAAAAGGCTGTTAGCACGGCGCTGGCCGGTTTGGACAAGCGCCAAATCGAGTTAGCAAAAACGGCAGTGCAGTTGCAGGGCATCGGCGAGCAGCTCGTCCCCAAAGCTGCTCAAGCGGCCAGCGAAGGTGCGGCGCGAGGCGTCAAAACCGAATTGGAAAGTGCGAGTCAGACCGCGAGCGACGCCGTGGCGGTCGCATGCCAGCCATTGCTGGCTGGATTGGCTGGTGTGGCGGGCGAGACAGCCACTGCCGAAGGACAGCTCAAAGAGGCCGTTAAATGGTTCGGTTGGCGTTGGGCAGCGCTGGCCGCTGCTACGGCTTGTGGTGCGATCCTGGCGGTTACGCTGGCCGCGTGGGGTGCCGTCTGGTGGCAGCGCTCACAGCTTGCCGATTTGAAAATCGAACGCGACCAGGTTAACGGCGAAGTGACCGCAGCGCAAAGCACGCTGGCGGCGCTGAACAAACGTACGGGCGGCGTGCGCTACGTGAATGCATCAGATGGCAAATTCATCAACGTGCCGGGAGGGTTCAAGGCGATGACTTGTGTAGGTAATGTGCCGTGCATCCGGTTGAAATGACGATGGTGGCGGGGCGGCATTGGAGGCGCTCTCGCCGTGGCGGATGAAGCGGACGGCTCCTAACGTGGGAATGGGTGGCTATTACTTATAGTTAACAAAAAAAGCCTCCCCCAACCCCGGCTAGCGCGTGGGGCATTGAGAAGGCTTCTTTTTTAGCTGCTGGGTTGTTACGTCGCTAGTACGCGATCCATCTTCGCTCGCTTCACTAGGCTATCCATGAGGATGATAAGCGCCTGTTGATCCACGTCGGGCAACGCATCCACCTCTTGCAATAATGCATACAGTTTCTGATTGTGAACTGTTGGTTCATGCACGGTCGTCGTGCGTCCGGTCAACTCATCAAGGGTGACATTCAGTACGTCCGCGATCTTCATGAGTGTATCAAGCTGCGGAATGAAGCTACCACGCTCCCAACGGTTATAGGCGCGAGGATTCACGCTGATCAATTCCGCCAGCCTGACTTGCGTCAATTTACGCGACTCCCGCAGTAACTTTAGCCGTTCTGAAAAAGCTGCCATGTCTTGCACCGTAACTCTGAAAACGATGCTTGCCATTTTAAGGCCTCCCTTTTTATGACTTGTTGCATATATCCACATGTGTCCATATAATAGCATGTACAGATGTCTATTGACAGGTTTTTAGAGGAAGGCGGATTTATGGCACGGATACCGGAAAGTGAGATCGAGCGGCTAAAAAATGAGGTATCGGTGCAGCGCCTGGTCGAGAGTGCCAGCATTGAGCTGAAGAAATCCGGCAAGGACTTCATCGGGCTGTGCCCGTTCCATGCCGACGCCACAGCCTCGCTGGTCGTCACACCCGCTAAAAATCTCTGGCATTGCTTCGGCTGTGGCGCCGCTGGCGGGCCGATTGACTGGATCATCAAAAAAAACGGCGTCAGCTTCCGCCATGCGGTCGAGCTGCTGCGCGATGGCGGTTCTTCTTTAGCTGCCGGTTCGGGCGCGATCAAGCGCGCCACGGTGAAGCAGCTCGATGCGCCGGTCTGCCCCGACGCCGACGAGCAAAAGCTCTTGGGCCAGGTCATCGACTACTACCACCAGTGTTTGAAGCAAAGCCCGGAAGCGCTGATCTATCTGGAAGAACGGGGCATTGTTGGCAGTGCGGCGGCGGAAGCGATCGATACATTTAAACTCGGCTTTGCCAACCGCACGCTGGGCTTGCGTCTACCGGATAAGACTCGCGTGGCCGGTGCCGACATTCGCTCGCGCCTGGAGCGTATCGGCATTTACCGCGAGTCTGGTCACGAGCATTTTAACGGCTCGCTGATCGTGCCGATCACCGACGCGCACGGCACGGTGACGGAGGTGTACGGGCGCAAGATCACAGACCGTTTGCGCAAAGGCACGCCGCTGCACCTGTATTTGCCTGGCCTGCATCGCGGCGTGTTCAATGCGGCCGCGTTGGCCGCGCATCAAGAAATCATCCTGTGCGAGGCGCTGATCGACGCCTTGACGTTCTGGTGCGCGGGATATCGCAATGTCACCAGCAGCTACGGCGTGGAAGGCTTTACGGACGACCACCTGGCCGCATTCAAGGCCCACGGCACGCGCCGCGTGCTGATTGCCTACGACCGAGACGAGGCGGGCGAGCGTGGCGCGGCGAAGGTTGCCGAACGCCTGATGGCAGAAGGCATCGAGTGTTTCCGTATCCAGTTTCCCAAGGGCATGGACGCCAACGAGTACGCGTTGAAGGTGCAGCCCGCCGACAAGAGCCTGGGTGTGCTGATCCGCAAAGCCGCCTGGTTGGGCCAGGGTAAAGCGCCGCAAGCGGATATGGAAACCGTGGCACTAGCCGTTCCTCCAGCCGTGGCACCGCCAACTACTAACATATCCGAGCCACCCATTGCGCCAGCCGATGCACCAGCGCAGCCGGTGCCGTCTTCTTTAGCTGCTCCTGTGCAAGCCGCAATGCTGGAACAGCCCGCCGCCCCGGCACTTCCCGCCAGCCCCATACCAGCACCGCCGCCGCCCGACATCCCGACCGAGATCAAGGACAACGAAATCACCATGACGCTGGGCGACCGGCGCTATCGCGTGCGCGGGCTGGCAAAAAATCTCAGCTTCGAGCTGCTAAAAATCAACCTGCTGGCCTCGCGTGGCGACAGCTTCTATGTCGATACGCTCGACCTGTACAGCGCCAAGCAGCGCGCCAGCTACACCACGCACGCCGCGCTGGAATTGCAGATCAAGGAAGCCGTGCTTAAAACCGACTTGGGCCGCGTCCTGATGCGGCTGGAACAACTGCAAGAGGACGCCATCACCCAGGCCATGCAGCCCGCCGAGCCGCTGGCCGTGCAGATGAGCGACACCGAGCGCGAGGCGGCGCTGTCCCTACTGCACGCGCCCGACCTGCCGGGGCGCATCCTGACCGACTTAGCCACTTGCGGGCTGGTCGGCGAGGAAACCAACAAACTCGTTGGCTACCTCGCCGCGGTTTCGCGCAAGCTCGACAAGCCGCTGGGCATCGTGATCCAGTCATCTTCCGCAGCCGGTAAAACGAGCCTGATGGATGCGGTACTGGCCTTCGTCCCCGAAGAAGAAAAAGTCAAATACAGCTCGATGACCGGGCAGAGCCTGTTCTACATGGGCGAAACCAATTTGAAGCACAAGGCGCTGGCAATCGTTGAGGAAGAAGGCGCAAGCAAGGCCAGCTACGCATTGAAGCTGCTGCAATCGGAAGGCGAACTGACCATTGCCAGTACCGGCAAAGACCCCAACACCGGCAACCTGATTACCCAGCAATACCGGGTCGAAGGGCCGGTTGCGCTGCTGGTGACGACGACGGCCCGCGACATCGACGAAGAATTGCTCAACCGCTGCTTGGTGCTGTCGGTGGACGAGTCGCGCCACCAGACCCGCGCCATCCACCAGTTGCAGCGCGACCGGCGCACGCTCGACGGCCTGCTTGCCAAGCGCGACCGGGAAGCCTTGATTACCCTGCACCAGAACGCCCAGCGCCTATTGCGCCCGCTCGACGTGCTGAACCCTTACGCCCGGTTCCTGACCTTCCCCGATCAGACCACGCGGCTGCGCCGCGATCACGAAAAATATCTGACCTTGATCGACACCATCGCCTTCGTGCATCAACATCAGCGCACCACGCACACCACGCGCCGGGGCGAGCAAATCATCGACTACATCGAGGTGACGCTGGCCGACATCGCGCTGGCCAACCGCCTGGCGCATGACGTGCTGGGGCGTAGCCTGGACGAATTGCCGCCGCAAACGCGCCGGCTGCTGCAAGCCGTCGATGGCTATGTTGCCGCCCACGCCGCCACGCACGATATGGCGCGCACCGACATCGTGTTTAGCCGCCGCGCCTTGCGCGAGGCGATCAATTGGGGCGATACGCAACTCAAAATGCACCTGGCGCGGCTGGTCGAACTCGAATACATCGTGGCCCACCGCACGCGCACCAACGGCTTCGACTACGAACTGGTGTATGACGTGGCGGGCGACGGCGACACGCTGCGCTTCCCCGGCCTGGTCAATATCGAGACGCTGGCCTGCGCCTATGACGCCGCCCGGTCGGGGCAAAACGCCACTCGGTCGGGGTCTGGTCGGGGCATGGTCGGCCCTCAGTCGGCCCCTGGTCGGGGTGCGCAATTGGAGAGCGAGCCAGCAGACATAAGGGATTGCGCCGATTTACCTGATTCCGATGCAAAAACGCACCTCCTACGGGCAAACGGAAAAATCACGTCGTACCCGCAACCCCTTGTTGCTGTAGCGGGGAGCTGACATGACGCGTACCTTGAATCCAAAGCGCAAGCGCCGCCGCACGAGCGTCAATCCCTACGATCCCGCGCCCGGCCATCCGCTGCACCCTTACCTTACTGCCTGGTGCGATTGGTCGCTGGCCGCTGGTTTCTCCGAGCAAACGATGTCGAGCCGCCGCTTCTCGGTGCAGCGCTTCATCATCTGGTGCGACGAGCGCGGCATCACGCGCCCGGTCGAGATCACGCGCCCGATGCTGGAACGCTACCAGCGCACGCTCTACCAATACCGCAAGAGCAACGGCGCACCGCTCTCGATCATGGGGCAGCTCGGCCTGCTGAACCCATTGACGGCCTGGTTTCGCTGGATGGTGCGGCAAAACCACTTGCTGCACAACCCGGCCGCCGACCTCGAACTGCCCAAGAAACCAAAATCGCTGCCCAAGACCATCCTGTCGGTGCAGCAGGTCGAAACCATCATCAATCAGGCCGATCCGACCATCTTGCTGGGCATCCGCAACCGCGCCGTGATGGAAGTGTTTTACTCGACCGGCATCCGGCGCATGGAATTGATGCACTTGAAGCAATACGACCTCGACACCGAGCGCGGCACCTTGATGATTCGCCAGGGCAAGGGGCGCAAAGACCGGTTCCTGCCGATTGGCGAACGAGCTTGCAAGTGGACGGACAAGTACCTGCTGGAAGTGCGGCCGGAGATCGTCACCGGCTACGATGACCAGACCTTGTTTCTGGACGACTACGGCCAGCCCATGAGTGCGCGCTTTATAGGCGACCTGATGCGTCGCCATGTGGAAGCGGCGGGCATCACCACGCCCGGCGCGTGTCACGTGTTCCGGCACGCGATGGCGACCCACATGCTGGAAAACGGCGCGGACATTCGTTTCATTCAGGCAATGCTTGGACATGCCAACCTGGAAACGACGCAAATCTATACGCACGTCTCGATGAGCAAGCTCAAGGAGATCCACAACGCCACCCACCCGGCGCGTTTAAGCCGCGCCCAGGGCGATCAAACCGACCCGCCAGGGCCAGGCACCGGCGACGGCCAGCAAGCGCCCCCAGACGCGATTGACGGCGATGACCAGGACGAACCATGATGACCATTAAAGTGGACTTGCCCGCCGCTCAGGCATGGGCCTTCGCCGAGTTTCTGAAATGCGCCGGATACAGCGATTACCGCCAGCTCGCGCGGCCAGCGAGCAGGAGGCATACGACATGCAGGGCGCGGCCGAGAAGGTGCGGGCTGCGCTCGCCGAAAACGGATGCGCGCCGCGTTGACGCGAGGCGATAGCAGGCGCGCTCACGCGCATGGATTTACCCAACCCCAACAACACCCCACAGCTTACAAGCGGCGCAAGGGATAGACCCGCCTTGCGCCGCATGCGTGAGCGTGTCTTTTACGTGGCCGTCAAGGATTCGCTACGCCGCTTCGCGTCCTTGACCGAATACCGCCAACCCGGCACCATCCCCGGTTAACAAACCTCAAAAAACACCAGGCTCGCGTGCGCGCCTGTGGCAAAATACGCGTCTAGGGAAATTTGCAACTTGAGAGGGGAAGCCGTCTTCGTAAATGCCGCGCAAAGCCTTGATTGGACTAGGGAAAAAGCCTGCCGGTACGGTGACCCCATGTCGGGCGGTTTACT
>NZ_JAQOZV010000103.1:0-9739 GCF_030348125.1 Massilia sp. DJPM01 | reverse complement strand
GGGGCGAATAGGGAAAACGGAAAAAATCGGGCGCTAAGCCCTGTTACCGATTTTTGAAGTCTCGCAGCGACCGATATCTGCCCTCGTCGACCATTCTGCTCTGCCTCCAGACGTAATCTCCGGTCAGATTGATGTGCTCCCAGCCCAACGGAGACAGGAATTTCAGCATACTGGGGTCAGGCGGGGTGCCAGAGTCGCGCAAAGCCTGCGTCGCCCGCTCCAGGTAGACCGTATTCCAGAGCACGATGGCGGCCGTCACCAAGTTTAGGCCGCTGGCGCGGTACCGCTGCTGCTCGAACGTCCTGTCGCGAATCTCGCCCAGCCGGTGGATGAATACCGCCCTGGCCAGCGCATTGCGCGCCTCCCCCTTGTTCAAACCTGCGTGCACGCGCCGGCGCAGTTCGACGTTTTGGAGCCAATCCAGGATGAACAGCGTTCGTTCGATGCGGCCTAGTTCGCGCAGCGCGATCGCCAGGCCGTTCTGGCGAGGGTAGCTGCCAAGTTTGCGCAGCATGAGAGATGCCGTGACGGTGCCATGCTTGATCGAGGCGGCCAGGCGAAGCACGTCGTCCCAATGCGCGCGCAGGTGCCTAATGTTCAGGCTGCCGCCGATCATAGACCGCAGCGCCGGATGATCCGTTACCTTTCCTGGCACGTACAGCTTGGTGTCGCCTAGGTCGCGGATGCGCGGCGCGAAGCGGAACCCGAGCAGGTGCATCAGCGCGAACACGTGGTCGGTGAAGCCGGCAGTGTCGGTGTAATGCTCCTCGATACGCAGATCCGATTCGTGGTACAGCAGGCCATCCAGCACATAGGTCGAGTCGCGCACGCCGACGTTGACCACCCCAGTGCTGAACGGGGCGTACTGGTCGGAGATGTGGGTGTAAAACAGCTTGCCCGGCTCGGCACCGTATTTCGGGTTGATGTGACCGGTGCTCTCCGCCCGGCCGCCGGCGCGGAAGCGCTGGCCGTCCGATGACGATGTGGTGCCGTCGCCCCAATTCTCGGCGAACGCATGCTTGAATTGTGCGTTCACGAGATCGGCCAGGCCCGCCGAATAGGTTTCGTCCCGGATGTGCCATGCCTGTAGCCAGGACAGCTTGGCATAGGTGGCGCCAGCGCTCGATTCCGCCATCTTGGTGAGGCCGAGGTTGATCGCGTCGGCCAGGATCGCGGACAGCAGCAGCGTCCGGTCCTTGACCTGCTCCCCGCTCTTAAGATGGACAAAATGCCGGGTAAACCCAGTCCAATCGTCCACATCCATCAGCAATTCGGTGATCTTGATACGAGGCAGCAGGCCGCCGGTGAGATCGATCAGCGCCTGCGCCTCGTCTGGCACCAGGGAATCCTGAGGACTGATGCGCAGTCCTGTCTCCGTGATAATCGCATCGGGTAGCTCATTGGTCAGAGCCAGGCGGTTTACCTTGGCTAGCTGTTCTTCGAGCAGCAATAGGCGGTCTTGCAGATACTGGTCGCAGTCGGGGTTGACCGCGATCGGCAGTTCCCTCGCCGTCTTCATCTCCCCGAACTTCGCCGGCGGCAGCTGGTATTCTTCGAAGTCGCGGAACTGGCGCGATCCCTGCACCCAGATGTCGCCGGATCGCAGCGAATTCTTCAACTCCGACAGCACGCAGATTTCGTAAAAGCGACGATCCAACCCTTCGTCGGTGATGACGAGCGGCTTCCAACGTGCTTTCACGAACGAAACAGGCGCATCGTCGGGCACCTTGCGAGCACCCGTCATATTCATCTCGCGCAGCACGTCGATCGCGTCCAGGACCGCTTGCGCGGCCGGCGCCGCCTTCAGCTGGAGTACATCTAGGAATTCGGGCGTGTAGCGCCGCAGTGTGCTGTACTGTTCGCCAATCAGAGAGAGGTGATCGAAGGACTCGGGCTGCGCCAGCTGGCCGGCCTCGGCGACACTTTGCGTAAAGTCGGTCCACGGAAGTACTGCCTCGATCGCGGCGTACGGGTCCAGCCCGGATTCCTTGGCTTCGAGCAGGGCCTGGCCGATCTTCGAGTACAGGCGCACCTTGTCGTTGATCGCCTTGCCCTGTTTTTGGAAGTCTTGCTGGTGCTTGTGCTTGGCAGCACTGAAGAGCTTTATCATGATCCGGTCATGAAGGTCGACCAGTTCGTCCGTTACGGTGGCCATGCCCTCGATGGCCAACGCCGCCAGCGTGGCATACCGTCGCTCGTCCTCAAACTTGGCCAAGTCGCGCGGCGTCATCTGCGCGCCCTCCCGCGCCATCTTTAGCAGACGGTTCTGATGGATCTCGCGGCCAAGCCCTTCAGGCAGTGCCAGCGACTGAAAAACCTTGAGCCGTTCGATGTGTTCGCGCATGTAGCGGGAATTCGGCTTGAGCGGCGACTGGCGCAACCATACCAGCCAAGTAATGCTCATGTCGGGCGCGACGTTGAGCAGGTTGTCCAGGGAGCGCTTGTGGTGCCGCTCCAGTGGGTCGATCAGCGCTCGGTAGATCCGCCGGTTGGCCCGCGTCACGGCCTCGGCACAGGCCCGCTCGATGACGGTCAACGCAGGCAGGATAATCCGCTTCTGGCGCAGCGTTTCAAGGGAGTGAGCGGCGAGCACCATTGCCTTGTCCGTCTGCACCGCAAGGTCGGCCAAGCTGTGCACCAGCTTGCGGTAGTCCGGCAGGCCGAACACCGACAGCCCCAGGTAGGCGCGCAGTTCGTGGAGGTGTTCATTGCGCGTTTTTTCCCGCTCTCCGTATTCAAGCCAGGCCCCAGCGTCGCTGCGCACCTGCTTGGCGATCCAGTGGAGCACCGTGTCGGTCAGCGCGGTGTCGCTTGCCAGCGCATAACCAGGGTAGCGCAGCAAACACATCTGCACCGCGAAGCCGAGGCGGTTGGCGGCGCCACGGCGTTGCCGGATTAACGCCAAGTCGGCGTCCGTAAAACTGTATTGCTGAATCAGGTCATCCTGATTTTGGGGCAGAATCAGTAAACTTGCACGTTCGGTTTCAGAAAGTAGTGAGCGGCGTGGCATTCGATTCAGTCTCTCGCTGGTGGCAATGGCAGGTCATTTCTGGCCCCTTGTGCAGCCTGCGACCGACTGCGTTTTAGCATAGTGGAGAGTCAATGGCGCATTCGGACTGCGACGATCACGCCCGACAGGAACGTGACTGCTGCGACTAGCCATATCGCGCTGACCACGCCGTACAGGTCGGCTACAACGCCCGCCATTAACGCTCCGATGGCATAGCCGAGATCGCGCCAGAAGCGGTAAACGCCGACGGTCGAAGCACGCCAGGCCGGGTTGACTACGTCGCCGATGGCAGCCAAAAGCGTCGGATAGACCATGGCAGTCCCGATTCCCAGCAAAATCGCGCCCGTCGCATACCATGCGAACGAGGACCGGAACGCGATAATTGCGATGCCGGCTGCCTGCACCCACATCCCCGCCACGATCAATCCCTTACGACCAATCCGATCCGACAGCGCGCCGGTGAAGAGTTGGCATACTCCCCAAACGGTCGGGTAGATCGCGGCGAGCGTGCCGATTTGGATTAGAGTCATGCCCGCGCTGGCGAACACAAAAGGGAACAACCCCCATGCCATGCCGTCGTTGAGGTTATTCACAAGTCCGGCCTGACTAATCGACGACAGGTTGGGGTCGCGTACGCTGGTCTGCCAGAAAATCGAGCGCTGCGACGGCACGATGGCCGCTCCGTGCGTTGCTGCCATTGCGGCTTCCAATTGTGCGTGGCCGCGCGTCTCGCGCACAACCAAAACCGATAGCAGCAAGCCGATCACAACAAACGCCACGCCAAGGTAGAACGGCTGCGGCCGCAAGCCATATTTGGCTGCAATCCAGCCGGTCGCCAGCGCCGCTGCGCCGACGGCGAAATAACCCGCGAATTCATTGATGCCCATCGCCGTGCCCCGATTTTTGGGACCGGCGAGATCGATCTTCATGATTACAGTGGTCGACCAGGTCAGCCCCTGACTCACGCCGAGAAAAACGTTGGCCAGCAAGATCCAGTTCCAGGACGGCGCCCACATCAGCAAGAAGGGAACGGGAGTAGCGATCAGCCAGCCAATCACCAGCACTATTTTACGTCCGTAGGCGTCGGAAAAGCGGCCGGCAAAATAGTTAGTGATGGCCTTGGCAAGGCCGAAGACGACAATGAACGCCAGAATCGCCGTGTGGGCGACCAGCTTAAATTCTTGTTCGGCAATGGCGGGCAAGATGCTGCGCTCCATCCCGACCATTGCACCGACAAATGCGTTTACGACAACAAGCAAACTAAATTGGCGCCAGTTCGCGCGCAGTCCAAGTTGTAGGCCAATGGAGGCGGCCGGGGAATGTGCGGCCGATGGCATCGCCGGTTCCTTGCTCATGTAAACTCAACTTGGCCAAGATTGGCGGCGACAAGCCGTTCCATCTCGGCGGGACGCGGTAGGATCGTGGTCGTGAGGGACGTTATGAATGCCTCCTTCTGCAGGGACAGCAAAGAATTCCATCGCTTTTCGAAGCCGATCGTTGACGACGGCTTTCCTGAGATGTCTGCGCCGCATGCGCTTCCAGCTTGGTGTCCTGGAAAGACTTCCAGCTCTTCAGGCAAGTTCAGCAGCCGACCATGCAGGCTGTCCCAGAGCTGGGCCGCCATTTCTTGTTCGCGTCCTGCAAGGTCCGGTCGACCGACCGAACCGACGAACAATGTGTCACCAGTGAGGATGAACCATGGCGCTTCCGCGCGCCGGCGGTCCGAGACCAGCAGGCAAATGCTATCTTCTGTATGGCCCGGCGTATGCAGAATCTGGATGCGCGTATTGCCCGCGTCAATTGTCTGCTTATCGGTCACCGGCGTGAATGGGAAGGCGGTCTTACCGATATTGCTCTCGTGTAGCGAGTATGCCGCGCCGCTTAGTTCGGCGAGCGTTCGGCCGCCGGACAGGTGGTCGGCATGGATATGTGAATCGAACACATAGGCGATTTCAACATTCAACTTGCGTGCCTGGTCCTTATACCAGGCTTCGTCACCGGCCAGCACGTCGAGCGCGATCCCCTTGCCTTGCCCCGCGCAACCGAAGAAGTACGAGATCGAGGCGTCGTCATTTGTTCTCTGCTTAAAAAACATTGCAATCTCCTAGAACACAAAAACTTTGTCCGCCCACTCGGACCAATCCGCCAGTTGATCGAGCGTGCCGCGATGTGCCCCTTCGATCAGTTCGCAGTCCTGCAACGCGCGTGCATCCATGCAGCCACCGCATACGCCGATGTTGTCTTGGCTAGCAGCGGCGACCCGGCCTAGTATGGTTTGCAGGTTGGGCTGCCCTTCCGACACCTTCTGACCGCTTTTTGCGGTGCCGACCGCGTCGCCCATCAGATAGATGCGCACCGTATTGTGTTCACGCTTGGCCAGTGCTGCGGCCAGCCGCAAGCCGTTGTGGGTGAGCTCGCTGCCGTATGGCGCGGCGTTCAGAATGAACAGTGCCTGCATTGGGATTTGCCTCATAAAGTAAAGAACCAACAATCTAACGATCATTGGAATATAATGGATCTTTGCCATTCCTGCAAGACCAAATTGCCGGTGGCCTTGACCTGGAACTACAAAATGCTGACACTCCTGCCTATGACAACGAATAGAACTATCAAGGACGCCCTGTACGAGCAAGTAGCACGTATCGCCAAGGCATCGGCCAGCCCGAAGCGGCTTGAGCTGATCGAATTGCTGGGGCAATCCCCCAAGACGGTTGAGGCCTTGGCGCTGGAAGCGGGCATTAGTGCGAAGCTGGTCAGCGCGCACTTGAAAGAATTGAAGTCCGCGCGCCTTGTTGAAGCTGAACGGCAGGGGAAGTACATCATCTACCGGCTGGCCAGCGCCGAGGTGGGCCAGCTATGGGTGACGCTTCGGGTTTTGGCCGAGGACCGGCTGTTCGAATTGCAGGACGCCCTGCGCCAGCTCTCTGCTGCCACCCATGAGTGGGTCGGCAATAGCCGCGAGGAACTGCTGAACAAGGCGAAATCCGGCGAAGTGATCGTGATCGACGTACGGCCGGGCGAGGAATACGCGGTTGGCCACGTGCCGTTTGCACGTTCGATGCCACTAGCCGAGCTGAAGAACCGTCTGGCCGAATTGCCAAAGGACAGGCCCGTGATCGCATATTGTCGCGGTCCATTCTGCTTGATGTCGTCCGATGCAGTCAGGCTGCTCCGCGACCAAGGCATCGACGCGCTACAGATGCGAGAGGGCGTTGTTGAGTGGAATAGTTAACGCGACTTCCTCTGCGTGGGGTCTCAGGTGCAGTGGATTGCTTATGGAAAGCTTTGCATAAAGTTCTTATGGAAAGCACATTTTTATGGAAAGCGCTGACCGCGATAGACCGGGCCGCACTCCGGCCCCGATCTGCCGTCAGGGCTTGATTTGCTCGACATAACGCGGCGGCTCGGATTGAAGCGCGGCCCCATACCTGAACGACTCGATAAGAAGTTCATTGCAAAACATAACGTGGTGCCGAAACTGAATAGCTGGACCGCCAAAGCAACCGACGTCCTGGCCAAATTCACGCGCGCACGCACGAAGCGGAATAAACTTCAATCCGTGTGACTCGCCACTTTAACGGTCGCGCGCCTTCTGGACAACGTTGACCGTCACGCTGGCATTCTGATTCTCGACACGGGCCTTGAACCAGCGCTCCAATCGCTCGCGTTCGTGGCGCGACAGAGCACTGCTCATGGTGAGGGACAGGAAGGGCACTACGGCAATCCCTGGCCCGGCAGGAATCCCGCTTGCGGCATCAGGCTTGTCGTCGCTGGTCAGGGCCTGGCCGTAGCCCACCATCGCTTTGCGTAGGGTCGGGTACTGGGCGCGCAACTCGCGCAGTACGCTGGCCGTCTCGCGTCCGCCAACTTCGCCCGCCCTCTTGTGGGCGTCCAATCGACTGCGCAGTTCCAGAATGGTAACGTCCCGCTCGCGCAATGTGTCAATGTTTGTGCGATACAGGTCCGCCAAAACGCCTTCCTTAAGCTGAGCCACATCGACATTTTGGGACGCGCCCTGATGAACCACGAGCGAAGCCCCTGCTAGACGGGAATTCGCCAGGCGATCTTTGAGTACGTCCAGCGCAGGCTGCTCGATCGGGTCGCCTGTCAGCGTCACTTCGATTGTTTTACTTTCCGGCGCCAACGCCAACCCGACCACCGCAGTGTGCTTGAACTGAAACTCGCGTTTGATGAACGCTTTGGCGTTGGTGCGAAACACTTCGGCTCGCACCAAGCCGAATGCAAGATACGCGCTAGGAATCGTGGTGGCCAATACGATCACTAAGAGTGCGGTCTTGACCCGGCGCTCGACGTGGCGGTCGACAAAATTACGGTGAGGCAGGTGCAGAAAGCCCGTAACCAGCACCATCGATACTGCAATGAAGACACTGTTGATCGAAAACAGATAAAACGCACCGACGACAAAATCCCATTTCATATGTGCCAGTCCGTACCCGACCGTGCATAACGGCGGCATTAGTGCGGTAGCGATCGCTACCCCAGGTATGACGTTCGATTTTTTCCTGCGGGTCGCCGCCACGCTGCCGGCGAGTCCACCGAACAGGGCGATCAGCACGTCCCATATCGTGGGCGTGGTGCGCGCCAGCAGTTCGGTCTGGGCCTGCGATAGCGGTGTGATTGCAAAATATAAGGTTGAAGTCATGATGGACAGGCCCGTGGCGATGGCTAAACTGCTCAATGCGCGCCGGATCAGGGAGAAATCATAAATTGCAATGCCGTAACCGATTCCCATAATCGGACCCATCAAAGGCGAGATCAACATCGCGCCAATGATGGCGGCGGCGGAATTCACGTTCAGTCCGACCGAGGCGATGAAAATCGCGAACATCAAAATCTAGGGAGTTGCGCCCCTCAGCTCGATGTCACCCCGAATCCGACTGTCGATTTCTTCATGCGGCGCCTGATCGTCGCGCAGACTGAACCTGCGGGCAAAAGCAGCACGCAGTCGTGGCATGGGACGGATAAAAATGGGTCGTTGAGCGGTTTTCATACAGGCACTTTTTTAAGCAAAAGTGCGATGATAGCCCATCAGGAATTCCGCTTAAAAAAAGTGGGGACTGCGGGTGCCATTGGACAACCGGTGACTGTCGGCTTCGGGGCGTAAGCGGTCATCCCGAGTTGCCGGTGCTGCCGATATCGCTGGGCGGCGCCAGTGAAATATTATGGAAAGAAAAATTAGCTTGTGGCCCCGCTGCGTACGGCGTTTCAGACGGCAGCTTTTCATAACCATCCGCTTTCCATAAGAACGGAAAACCGGGTTAAGGGGTGTGGTTTCATGATCCGTCCAAAAAAAGAACAAGTAGTCTATTCGCGACCGATCCGAAATTTGTATGGTTTTCGGTTCAGCCCCGCCTAAGCTTAAGCGCGATTTTTTGCCCTATACTACGGAAATGAAGTTCCTACTTACACTGCTGCTCGCATTGGCCTTGGCTGGCAACGCATTCGCGAACGCTACAGCGCAGGCAAACACGTGCTGCGCGAGCGACGAGTGTGACGTTGTCCAATGCCTGGCGATGGGATGCCTACCTGCGGCTAGTCCAATAGCTGCGCAGCGTTTGAGCGTGTTCGCCGCGCTGCCGGCCTTACGGGATCTGCCCGATCAATTTGGCTACTATTTGCCGAGCCGCTACAAGGAAATTTGGACCCCACCGGACTGAACGAGACAAGATTGCCCAACTTTCCCAATTTAATCTCACAACTGGAGTCTCAAATGAAATCGAAAATCGTCAAAATTACAGCAGCCGTCGCGCTTATGGCTACTTCCGCCGTTGCCTTCGCGGCGACGAGTGACTGCTGCGTCAGCGTCGAGTGCTGTATCAAAATGCTTTCCTGCTGCTTCTAAGCGATAGGTAGGTGGGGGCGGCGAAATAGCCGCCCCTTTTTTCGCAATTGCGCCCGATAAGGTTGGAAGCGATGAACGGAAAACGAGGTTAGATCGCTGTAGTCATTCTCAGATATTGATAAAGAGTTTCTCGACTGATGCCGAACTCGCGCGCAAGCGTGGCTTTTGGCTCGCCGGCACCAGCGCGGCGGCGCAGCTCGACAACTTGGTCGTTCACCAGCGCCTTCTTTCGACCTCGGTAGGCGCCGCGCTGCTTGGCCAATGCGATCCCTTCGCGCTGCCGCTCGCCGATCAAGGCCCGCTCGAACTCCGCGAACGCCCCCATGACTGACAGAAGCAGGTTGGCCATTGGCGAGTCTTCGCCGGTGAAGCTCAGGCACTCTTTGACGAATTCGATTCGTATCCCGCGCTTGGTCAACGTCTGCACCAGCCGGCGCAGATCATCCAAGTTGCGCGCTAGACGGTCCATGCTGTGCACGACTACCGTGTCGCCTTCGCGGGCGAACGACAGCAACGCGTCGAGCTGCGGCCGCTGTGTGTCTTTGCCCGATGCCTTGTCGGTGAACAGCTTATCCACCTGGACCTGATCGAGCTGACGCTCTGGATTCTGGTCGAAACTGCTGACCCGGACATAACCGATGCGCTGACCTCGCAAAACGTGCCTCCTTAACAAGATGTGTCAGGAAAGACTCTATGACCGTTAAAGGCGCATGTCAAGTAATTGCGATACCAACCCTATCCTGACGTATTGCATTGGGGTCGTCTGACATCAGGTTAGGGTATAGCTCAATCTGACACGCCCCTTGGCGAAATCAACGCCGTCAGGTCTTAGCGCCCGATTTTTTCCGTTTCCTCTCTTCACCCCA
>NZ_JAQOZV010000102.1:0-10250 GCF_030348125.1 Massilia sp. DJPM01 | reverse complement strand
CGTAAGATCGGGACGGGGTGGCTTCGGTGGCATGCCGACATGATGCGGCAATTGGCAATAGTTTACAACAGCGTATTGCCGTGTTCACTCAGGCTGAATAGTTACGATGCAAATTGCTACCGAGATTTTCATCCGCATGAAAAAAACTAAAGGCATCACGCGCAAGGAAATCATCACCGCATTTGTTGCCGACGCCAAACTATCGACGGCTGGCGCTTCGACCTACTATCAGCTCATCCGCGCGAAGATCGAAAAGAAGTGATGGGCGGCGCACGCTGGCTACTTCGCCAGCGTGTGGCCCTGCTCAAGCAAATTGGTGAGCCACTGGCCGAGGAACGAATTTAGTTCTTTCTTCGTTGATGGCGAAAACGTCATGCCATCCTCGCTGTACACCTTGCGGTAGCCAAAGCAGTCTTGGTACGCCAGGACTTCCACGCTCTCGGTCTCGGTGTAGACTGCCATCGTCATGTCAGGATCGGCGATCATGTCGCCCGAAGGGTGTTTGTAGTAGTGGCTGAGCGCGATCACAATTTTCTTGTGGTGCCGATCCAAGATATCAACATTCAGGTTCATGAATCCTGGCGCGGTCAGCTTGGCCGCCGTCTTAATTTCGAGCAGCGTTGGGATGAGTTGAATCAGCTTCTTGTAGTTGCGTTCGTAGATGTTCATGGCAGGATCGCAGGAATAGTTTCGTTGGCAAAACTATTCCTGCGGCCCACGATGGTGGACAACGGCGATGCCGCAATTGAGAATGATTTTTTCAGGCGTCCGGGCCTTGAACGCAAAGCTCGCCATGAACGACGCAGCCACCCTCCAGCAGCACATCCAACCAGCACCCGAGAAATTTGTTCATTTCCAGTTTGACCGATACGCAAGATTCCGACTTGTCGTCGAAGTAAATTCGGCGCACGCCAAGATGGTTCTGGAAAATTAGCGCCTCGATGGTTTCAAGCTCCGTGGACACTGCGATCATCATCGACGGATCGGCGACCATGTGCCCAAGTGGGTGCTCGCAATACTGGCTGATCGAAATGAGCGACACTTCGTTGAACCGGTAGAGAACGTCCACATTCAAGGCTCCATAATCAGGCACCTTATTCTTGTCGGCGATCCCCATTTCATGCAGCATTGGCACGAGCGCCAAGAGCTTGCGATAGTTCTGCTGGTAGATATTCATGTTGGCATCCATGTCGGGTTGAATACAAACACGATCCCTGTTCAGGACACATCGGACAACGGTTTTTCCAGATCAATGATCATTGCGTACAATCCGCTACCAGCGCTTGGCATACACGCCTTCGACCCACGTGTGAAGGCCGCGCGCGGGAGCATCGCACACACCCGCCGCCGGTCCACGTTCGGTGGACGGCGCTGGTGATGTGCATCGTTTTTCTAAGCTGGAGAGCAAAGGTTATGAGCGGAATTTTCACCTTGTCCATCGAGTGCGTCGGCGGCAGGTATCTTAAAGAACCATATCAATTCGTGATCGAGATGCCGGTCGAGTTGACGCTAGGCGACTTGGCATCGTGCGTCCTGGGGATGGTCGATTTCGAGGGCGATCACCTCGACGAGTTCTATCTCGCAAATGGCCTACGCGGCAAGAGAACGTGGTTCACGCCGGACGGCGAATGGGACGAGGACGATGCACACGTTATGGACATAAAGTTATCCGAAGTCTTCCCGCTGCCCAGGAACAAGATGCTGTACTATTTTTACGACTTCGGCGCGTCGTGGTGCTTTCAAATCACCAAGCGGGGCAAAGAAACAAAGGCGCAACCCGAAATCGAATATCCATGCATCGTGTCCGAAACGGGCGTGAAACCTAAGGAGTTCGGTGATGATGAAGATTGGGACGGCGATGACGACGAGGACGATTCAGACGACAATTGAGCCAATGGATTGCGCCGAACGTCAGCTTTTCTCGGAGGAAGCTGTCGATGTCACTCGCTGAATTTAATAACAACAGCTTTTGCGAGCACATCAGCAGCTTTTCAGGACCAAGGTGGGGTCGAAAATATGCTGGCTGTTAACTCATTGTTTTGGGTGGAGTTTTTGCTATTCAGATTTTTCACGCAGCGAAGAAGCGCATGAACAGTGGTTGTTTTTGATATGGCGGGGCTTGGGAAGCTTCTGCTCTACCATTGAGCTACACCCGCGTGCAGCCGTATTCTACGCGGCTTTGACCTTGTTTGACAAATTTTCAAAATGGCCAAGCGGATGGGGGGACCGGTTGCCTGCATCCGGCCTCATGAGGCAGTTATCGCCCCGCGACGGACCCTGCCGGGATGGTCTTTCGGCCGGCATCGCTGGGCTGCGCTTGCGCTACGGGCAGGCGCAGGTCGACCGTGTTTGCCATCACCTTGTAACCCGCCTCGCTGGGATGAAGATGATCGCCGCTGTCGAAGTCCGGCTGCAGCCGCCCGGGGTGCGCAGGGTCGCGTAAGACCAGGTCGAAGTCGACAACGGCGTCAAATGCGCCAGAGCTACGGATCCACCCATTCAGTTGGAGAGCCGGATGCGAACTTTCGACCCGGCAATGCTGGTGCGGACTACTTGGCGGATGGTTTGGGCTGTCAGCGCAGGGCCTGGGGAATCGGGCGCCGCAGTCCAGGACGCGCTCCAATGCGCAATCTGCGCGCCGTGCGCGAAGGTGCTGAATGTGAAGGATAAAAGCAGGACACTCAGCAAATTTTTCATGATCGATTCCACCTAGCTCCGCGCCTACGATACGCAGCAACGATTTCCCTTTGCCGGCGTCGTTAATAAAGGGAAATTGGGGGGACAGGCCTGCTTCCGGCCGCTGGTCGACGTTGCCTGAATGGCAATTTCACCATAAGGGAAATACTGATTGTCTGATTGGTGCGGCTGGCGGGGATCGAACCCACAACCCTTGGCTTCGGAGGCCAAACAAATATACATTTACTTCCGTTGACCAATGTTGATTTTTTCGATTATTCATTGAGTATCAATGACTTATCCTGAGCATGACTATTGATCCTTGTGCCGAAATATGGACCACGTTACAATTAATTCCCTACACCAACCCTACACCAAAATGAAGTGGGATAATTTTACAGCCGGTCGCGTTAAAGCTTTTCAATGCGCGGAGGGCAAAAAGCAGAGCATTTACTGGGATGGTAAGACGCCCGGTCTTGGAGTACGGGTCACTGCCTCAGGGGCCAAGTCATACATTTTCGAGACCAGCCTGAACGGCAAGACGCTGCGCATCACCATTGGTGACGTAGCGACCTACTCTATTGATGATGCTCAACGCGAGGCCGTAGCGTACAAGATGCAGACCAACAGGGGCATTGATCCGCGCGTGGTTGCTGCCGAGCGTATCGCTGGGGATGCTGCAAAAGCGGTAGCCATCGAGGCAAACCGCCTCGCGCTGGCGGAGATCGCTGCGCTGGAGCACAGCAAACGTGAACTCATTGCCCGTGACGTTTGGGATGTATATATGGCTGCGCCGCACCCTAAGTGGGGAGACCAACACCGTGCTGACCATGCGATTGCAGCCAATCCGGGCGGTGCAGAGCCGAAAATCGGCAAGAAGAAGACGAAGCCCGCCCCTCTTGCGGCATTGCTCAAGCTCCCCCTGCATTCAATTACCGCTATTAGGGTCCAAGAATGGCTTGAGGAAGAGTGCGCAACGCGCCCAACGTTTGCCCATAATTCCTACAGGAAGTTTCGGACCTTTATCCGGTGGTGCGCGAAACATCCACAGTACAGCGCAGTAGTACAGGCAGATTGCTGCTTGGCTGATGAGGTCAAGGAAATCGTGCCGGCGAACAAGACGAAGGACGGGGACAGTTTGCAACGGGAACAGTTGGCTGGGTGGTTTGCAGCGGTCCGGCAGCTAAGCAACCCGATCATTTCGGCATATTTGCAAGGTCTGCTCATCACCGGAGCGCGCAGGAACGAACTGGCAATGCTCCAATGGGCGGACGTTGAGTGGAATCCAAACTGGAGCAGCATCACGATCCGCGACAAGGTTGACGGCAAGCGCACAATTCCGCTACCGCCGTACTTGATGCGGCTTTTTGCAGCGCTGCCACGCACCAATAAGTGGGTATTCAGTAGTCCGACCTCAGCAAGCGAGCACATCACTGAACCACGCATTGCCCACACTCAGGCGCTTAAGCTCGCGGGCTTGCCCCACGTCTCGCTTCACGGCCTACGCCGTTCGTTTGGCACGCTTGCGGAGTGGGTGGAGGTGCCAAGCGGGGTGGTGGCTCAGATTCAGGGGCATAAGCCGAGCGCGCTCGCCGAGAAGCACTATCGGCGTCGGCCGCTTGATTTGCTGCGGATGTGGCATGTCAAGATCGAAGAGTGGATGTTGGGGCAAGCGGGGATTGCCCTCACACCAGCAGTACCTCTGTTGAAGGCCGTGGCATGACAGGCGTCGAGAACGACGAACCGGAACGTACGACGTAGCGCCATGCTACTGCTTCACTCGCTACATCTGCTACAAGTGCTCAGACGATCAGTCTATTGTAGCTGTTGTAGCAGGAAAAGCAGTAGCGCGGCCCCCACTGGCGGACACGGCGGCTCTTAGTTCAACAAGGCGGGATTAACACGGATCGTACGCGCAGGCTCACCCCCGACTTTAACGCGTCCAAGGCGCTCAAGTTCGGCCAGAACAGGTACGAGCGCCGATTTCTTGCGGAACGCTGTGGGGCCATACTGATTGATGAAACGCATTGGCAGCTCGGTCATGCCGTTTTCGTTGCAGCGCCTGATGAGCCACTCATCGAGCTTTTGGGCGTCGCTGGTGCCCGCCGACAGCATCACGCCACCAAACACACGTTGAGACTCGTGCAGATGCCACTCGGCCAAGCGAGCTGCCCCACGAATGTGCATTTCGCTGATGGGACCTTGAGAATTTGTCAGAACGTGGAACAGCGCAGCGATACGGACGGCGTTGTCGGCGGTCTTGCTTGCCACATCGCGCACATCGCACAAGGCGCCGCCTTTTCCGAGTTGAACCTCGATTTGGTTGTAGAAATCAATCCACGCCGCCATCGCCTCTTCCGACAGGCTCAGCATCGACGGCTTCAGCGCGCCCTCTTCAATTACCGGCATAATTGCGAGGACTTCTTCCAGCCGGTCTCGGAAGCGGTCCAATGACGGCCAATGCAAAGGAGCTTTTTTGTATGCGCGCGTCCCTTGGGTAGACTCTGGGTACGTAACGAGAAAACGGGCAATGTACCCGGTCCCGCGCGCGAGAGAACCGGAGCCGTTCATGAATGTGCTCAGCGTAGCAGGTTGTACTTGCACCGCGAAGGTGAGCCGCACGCCCTTGACGGTATAGGACTCGGAGGTGCGACGGTCGATGCGGATGGGCTTGCCGTCCCACAGCTCATTGAGCACGGCCATGTTGCGCATTTGACTGTCTTTACCCATTCCATGTCCGCCGAACACTGCCCCACCTTCTGACGAAATGACGCCACCCGAAGGCCACTCGAATGCCAAACCACGCGTGAGCGCCTCCGGTGTCGTGTCCCCATAAATCACCCTAGGGATTACAGGCGCCACGGGCTTAGCGGCCTGGTGAGCAGCGAGTTCAGCTTCTTTTGTCGAGGTGTCCTTCGTCTCCTTGGCTTGCTGAACGATCTTCTCCAGAATGCCCTTGTTTATCGCCTCCCATGCTTGGGCATCACTGGTGAATTTCAAGCGTTCCGGTTTCGCCGCAATTGCACATGCGTCCTCAAAATCACGGGCTGGTTTAATGAAGAAGTTATCCAGCGTACTCTTGCGTTCGCCGGACTCTGCGATGGCAATGATATACAGCGAGATTGGCCCGGTCAGGCCTACGTCGCGCTGTACGTCATACAGGCCCTGTGCGGCCACGGACAAGCTGGCCAAAGCCGAACAGGCGACCAGTGCCATAGGTGCCCTGGTAAAGTCCTGTACTTCTTTCACAGCATCTTGCATGATTGCGGGCAGCGCATCCAGCGGATAATCAATGGCAGGCGCGTACGCAGCGATCTGCTCAGGTTCGGCCCACTCCGCTGTCGCAAAAACTTCGGGCGCGCGGAGAGGTCCGTCCACAATCATGCTCAGATCGGTGCCCTTGACGCGCTCACGACCGGCAAGGCGCTTGAGGCTGTTGATCGTAACACCGCCATCAGCAGTGACGTGCTCCCATTTTTTGCGTACATCGGCAACATCTTTGTAGCCTGCCTTCTTGCTCCACCGGTCGGCCAACTCGAACATCTGCTCGGAGTTGCTGCGATTTTTCAGTGCCATCAAGACAGTACACCAAGTGCTGTAATTTTCTGGGGAAATGTGCTCAAGGTCCGCTCTGTACTCCGCCATTTCCTCTTCGGACACGTCGGCGGCGGGGCGCGCCATCGAGGAATCCGAACGGGTAGCAGGCGTGACACCAGCTGGCTTCTTGCCGAATTTTTCGTATATCCAATTCGGGAGGGGAGCGATCTCCTGCCCCTCGAAGAGGTCGCTCGATGCCTCCCACTCGTAACGCGATCCCGACGCATGCATCGAACCTGGGCCGACCACATAGCCGCCGATACCCTTCATGTCGATGCCTGGTCCAAGTGTCTTGTCGAATTGGGAGCCAACGTCGGCTACGAAATACAGATGTCGTCCACCCCCACCAGTCAATACTTCGGCGGTTTCGGGGAAGAAGTAGCCGGCGCGTTCGAGGCCATCGAGGGTATCGGTGGTTTCCAATTTATAGGCGTCAATATCGACGACAACGACCATCTTGCCGCTGCTTGCGATTTCACGGCCAGTGGCGATGCCGTAATTCACAGGGCCATAGTATGTAAACCAGCTAGTGATTGTTGCCGTATTGATGCTTGCCCCCTTGAAGGAAGCCAACTGACGCGGGTGCTTCCCTGGAGTGCAATGAGGCGAGCCACTCGGTTTCCCACAGGAGCAATTCTTACCGTCAAAGCCGAACAGCGGAAATACAGCGATGTCACGCGCAGCAAACTTCATGGCGAAATCGAACGCCGGATTGGCAGTAGGATTCATTTTTGGCACGCTTACTTCGCTTGCCCCGGCGACCGTTTCCGCAATCAACGCCGGCGTGACCCCCACGTTCAAGGCTGTAGCCCCGTCCGGGGGCGCTACCACGGCCGAGCGGGGGGACGGCGAATCAGGCTGCAATGGTCCTGCCACACTGACTTCAATTTCGTCCTGAATTGGAACCGGCGTCTCCTCTTGAAGTGCCTTAGGGATTTCGAGGTCGTGCGAGATCGACCCCACCTGCACGATTGCATTTGGGGCTTCCGTCAAGGACGTATCGGCGCCGTCATCAGGGACCAACGGAGCTACTGATGCGCCTACCTTTTCTTGTTCGACCGTCGCATTCACGGCCGCGACAGGCGGGTCGCAGCCCTCGTCGACCGCCACAGCCGTGCCGCTTACCGATGGGGCGCGCATTGCCTCCGGCGTGGATGGGGACATCACGGGTGTTTCAACGGCGTAGGCCAACTCGATATCGCAGGCAGTGGTCATTTGGCACTCCCTTCCACTTGTACACGCAGCAAGTCTGCAACGCGCCATGCGAGGCGACCGTTGATGCGCACCGGACGGATTGGCCCATCCTCGTAGCACGCCCATTTGCGCAGCGTCTGTGGCTTACGGCCCAAATGAAATGCGGCCTCGATGGTGCTGATGGTGGTGCGCGGTTCAGCGGCGAGTGCCGCGAAAGTTACTTGCGTAGTCATTGTTGGTCCTAGAAATTAATTGGATACTGGGACAACAAAATCTACGCAGAGCAACCAGCGGCGAAGGTTGCCGCAACCACGACCGCCTTTATTGACGGGGCGTATCGCAATTTTCAGCAACCAACCCCGGCAACCTATTTTTTCCTTACAGATGAATGGAGCGCACTGAACGGATCGGCCTTTCTTAATTCGAACTGGTCCTTGGCCTTGTGTATTTGCTTGGCAATAAACTGGCGCGACACGCCGTATTCTTCGGCCAACCTCAGATGAGTTGCGCCGGACAATCGACTTTCCTCATACAGTCGACGAAGTGCATGAGTATCCCAAGTCCGCCCCTTGGCTGGCTTGGGTGCCCCCATCGCGCCTTGAACGACCACCTCGGACTCTACAGCCGGGTCCTTGGTCGCTGTGGGAACCGGATGGCTCACCTCAGGTTCCGCAGACACAGCCACGGCGTCCGTGCTGCGGCTTCGATAGGCCTCGACGATTTCAGCTATCACGAAGCGTGGCACAACAAGCGTTGAGTGGTTTGTGACCTGAACAGGGCGCGCGAAGAAGTACCTGTCGGACTCGCCCATCCACTCCCCGCACTCGACCTCCCAATGTGCGAGAACGCGATGATTCGCCGCGCGGAACGCCTTGATCTTGGCCCAAGGCTCGTACGGTTCATCCCCATATACCCAAGCCGGGCGGGTCGTGATGATTTCAGGGCCAGGTGAAAAAACCAGCTCTTCGATTTCGTATTGCAGCAACGTCACGAGGTTTGCTGGGAGGTCAGGCTCTGGTGTTTCAACCAGTCGGCCATCAACACGAGTACGGGAGACAATCGAAGCGCCAATCGGTGCGCGTGCGTACACCGGCAACCGCAACCGCAGAACCTCCTTGGCGAACTCCGATCCGCTCCAAGTCCGACCGGTGAGACCGAATAACACGCATAGCGCGTCGCCAATAGTAGAAATTTCGTTAACTAACATGCCTACATTCAAGTAATGAAAGGGGCGACGTTAGCAGCGCGTGGGATGACTCGTCAATGTTAGAAATAGTACCTTGGGATGCCGTCAAATGTAGCGGCTCCCTGCCACGTCCCGCACGAGCGGTAGCGGCGTAGCAAAAGTAGCAGTAGCAGCAGGGTATCCGAGCTTGTGTAGGCGCTTATACAGACCAAAAAATGTCGCAGCTCGTCGGCCTAGTCGCGCCGAACGGTAGCAGAGTAGCTAAAGTAGCAGTAGCAGGCGGGTAGCTGAGCGTGCGACGGCGCTTACATAAACCAATATCGAACGTACGGTGGCGGTTGCGAAAGGTATGGCCTCGGCGTGGCTGATGCCGGCAGGAGGTATGCACTTGGGGGCTTGTAGAGGTTTTCTGAATGCCTTTGGATCAACACAAACATGTCAGTAGGCAGCACAGAGAAAGGGGGGGAGGAGAAGTAGAGAAAGTATATATATTATTTATACTTATTACTTACCTCTCCCCTATGACAGAGGTGCCGCGCAGGTGCCTTTCTGCATTCTCTTTACCCTTGGAGAAGGCACTGAGATTCTCCTGCGCATACCGATGAGCAAGTGAGGGGATTTCGGGGCATGAACCGCCGAGTGTATCCGCTCTTGAAGTGCCCTCGCGCGCACGAGGGGAATTTTCAATCCTTGTATTGGTCAGCACCAAGGTGGCCTGCCGTCACTGCCATGACCTGCGGTATCGCTCCTCGCTGGCGCTACTGCGACGGAGCGCGCTCGGGTGGCCCGGCACAAGCTCTTGGGAAGGCTTGAAGCTACCCCAGAGGCCATGATCCCTGTTCGGCAGCTCTACGAGTGGCGCAAGTACCATCGACGTCTGACGGCCCGTTTAACGAGCCTTACGGACCTTCACTATGCCTCACTGCGGAAGTGGTTAGAGCGGAACTACCTGATCTGACATATAAACGGCGGCAAGCTGGCGCTCTGCCCAGGTCGGCCATGTTGTTGGCGAACGGTAAGCGAGGTCGTAAATGAACAGCAGATTCATACCATTTCCGCAGCCTTCAAGAGCGCAGCCTGTTTGGCGACCGTACCACGGCTACAGCCGACAAGTTCCATGATCTCGATCCAGCTCGACTGTCCCGCTTTGAGATGCCGCTGAATCAACTGATTGCGGTGGATGTCTTCGACTCGTCCTTGATATTTGCCCGCAGCCTTTGCTTTCAGTACACCTTGGGCCGCGCGCTCACGGCGCGTTGTGTAATCTTTTCGACTAATCGCAGCCAGCATGTCAAGCATCATGCCGTTGATCGCGGAAAACATCCTCGCTGTGAAGTCGTCAGCGGGCGCTGCCATCATCCAAGAGGTGGGCAGGTCGAGAGCTACTACCTTAATCTGCTTGGCGCTCAGGGCCTGTTTGAGGGCGTCCCAATCCGACTCATTCAAGCGGCTCAGACGGTCCACCTGCTCGATCAGCAGAATGTCGCCTGGGGTTGCGTCAGCGATCAGCTCGAACAAGGCGGGGCGACACAGGGATGCGCCGGATTCATTTTCTACGTAAAAGGCCGCGATGTGTAAACCGCGCTCACTTGCGAAC
>NZ_JAQOZV010000101.1:0-10399 GCF_030348125.1 Massilia sp. DJPM01 | reverse complement strand
GCCGCTTCCGGTGCCAGCTGGCTCCAAATTGTCCCCCGTGTTCATGACCTGGCCAGTTCCTTTTTGTCGCCAACCGCTGACCGGGCCATCGCGCATACGCGCTTTACTTGGCTTTGACTACACCCGGCCAGCCTTGCCGTTTCCGCGATGCTCTTGCCGCCTTCACGCAGGGCCACGATGCGAGCATGGGTGCTGGTATCGGACTTGCGGCCAGCGTACCGGCCCGAAGCCTTGGCAAGCTCGATGCCTTGGCGCTGGCGTTCCCGTCTGTCCTCGTAATCGTCGCGGGCCATTTGCAGGGCCAGCTTCAAAAGCATGTCCTGCACGGATTCCAAGACGATGCGGGGCACGCCTTGCGCTTCGGCCGCCAGTTCGCCCAGGTCGATGATGCCGGGCACCGACAACCGCGCGCCCTTGGCCCGGATCGAGGCCACGAGCTTTTCCGCGTCGGCCAGGGGGAGGCGGCTTATGCGGTCGATCTTCTCGGCCACCACGATTTCATCGGGTTGTAGATCGTGGATCATGCGCAGCAGCTCGGGGCGGTCGGCGCGTGCGCCCGAGGCCTTTTCCCGGTAAATGCCGGCGATGTAGTACCCGGCCGCCCTGGCGGCCTGTGCAATGCATTCCTGGCGTGCCAAGTCCTGCGCTTCCGTGCTGACTCGCATGTAGATGCGTGCCACCTTCATAGGCGTGGCCGAGCTGGCCGCTTTCTTTCTTGTCGTCATATTCATGCCTTGTCGCCCTTGGGCCATTCGACAGTAACGGGCTGCGGCCTGCCTGCCGGCAGCTCGGAGGACAGCAACTCGTCATCCGGTATCAGTAAATACATGCCGCCCCATCGGCCGGGCCGCATGCTGGGCGGGCGCGCCTCTATCGAGGCCAGCCAGGTCGTGACGCGGGCCAGGGCGTCATCGTGAGCGGTAGCGGCCGCTAGCTGCTTGTCCTCGATGCCGGAGACAGGGGGGAACGCCCGCCGCCCCAACTCCTGACCATCCGCCAGAAGACGCAGCAGCCACCCGCCGCCTAGCGCGGCCGGCTGCGGAGTGAGTTCGTAGCCATAAGTTTCGATGCGTGTCACCATGTCGGCTCCTTTGGGTATAGCCATCTTGGCCTAGCGTAGCAGACCCGGCCAATAACTCAAAGGCCAATCTAATTTGGCTAGGCTATTTTTGACCACCCAAATTGACCAGTCAGCATGAAAAATGCTTGTGTTTTGGTGCTTTAGATATACAATGGTATCAATGATATGGTCACAAAGGATAAATACCAAATGGCAAACGTAAACGTAAGAAACCTGCCTGATGAAGTGCATCGGGCCATCCGAATCCAAGCCGCCCAGCATGGCCGTAGTACCGAGGCTGAAATCCGCTGTATCTTGGAACGGGCCGCGAAGCCCGAGGGCCGCGTAAAACTTGGTTCGTTCCTAGCATCCATCGCCCGCGAAGCTGGCGGCATGACCGATGAAGAACACGCCCTGTTTGAAAGCGGGCGCAACAAGTCCCCAGCTCGTGCAGCGAGCTTCGAATGATTCTGCTCGACACCAACGTTATTTCGGAGCCGCAGCGGCAGGCACCCAATGCCCGCGTGATTGATTGGATCGACGCGCAGGCGCTGGAATCGCTCTACCTGTCAGCTATCACGGTTGCCGAGCTGCGCGCGGGTATCGCGCTGATGCCGGCCGGAAAGCGCCGGGATGCCCTGCATGAGAACTTGGAAAAGCGTCTGCTGCCGATGTTCGCAAATCGCGTGCTGTCGTTCGATATGGCTTGCACGAAAGCTTATGCCGAGCTGCTGGCCAAATCCCGCGCTGCTGGCTTGGCCATCGAAACGGCCGACGCCTTCATTGCGGCCGTCGCCCTTGCCAACAGCTTCAGCGTTGCCACACGCGACACCAGCCCTTTCGAGGCGGCCGGGTTGGCCGTCATCAATCCGTGGGAGGTGGCGCAGTGACCACGGCCCAAGAGAAACACACCGCATGGCTGGCCGCAGAAATTCAGGCCGCCATCGACGATCCACGACCGAGCATCCCGCATGGAAAAGTCATGGCCGGGATGTGTGCCCAGCTTGCCCGCTTGAAAGAGCGGCAGGGCGACAGAACACACGGCGCAGAACGCGCCGTGACGACGTGGTGACAAACGGATCTCGCCGGCGAGATCTGCTTGTCACCAATACCAACCCCGGCGCGCTAACGCCGGTTTTTTAGGAGTGGCGAAGATGAATGAAGATCAACACTTGGGTACATCACTCGATGCGGTAGAGGCGCCAGTGAGCAGGTTTTTCGAGCAGATGGAACCGAAGGTGAAGAAGGGCAGGGCGTGGACGTTCCACCGCTTGAGCGCCGCTTGCGACACCCCGGACGCGGAGCGTGTGCAGGCCGTGCTTTACCCCGACGACGGCCACGGCTTCGCCTTGTATGTCCGTCAGGGGCAGACCTTGCGCGCCATCACTCACGAAGGCCGCCCGGTGCGCTTTCGGACGTTTGAAAAGGCTCTCACGACGCTGGCCGACGTGCCGCACCTCGATCCGGAAATCATCGTGGATTCGTCCAACTGGTGCGAGGAATCCGGCCCGCACTGACGCGGGCAAAAGAAAAGCCCAACACCGCGCTAACAGTGTTGGGCTGGGTGCGGCCCCGGAGTGGCGAAACTCATTTAGGGCCGCTGACCATCACCAAAACAGGCAAATGACCATGACCAATATTACCAAAGATGGCCCAGGACAGACAGCGTTAAACAGCGAGGCAGGCCACTTTGATGAAGTGGCCTTCCGCGACCAATTGATTGCGATGGGCCTGCCTGCCGAGGACGCCAGCGTTGTCGCCGTCAAAACAGCGAACGCCCGTCGCGATGCCTTGAGCGCGAACGAATACCGCTTGAACCTGATCGCTTCCGGCGTAAGTGAGAACAAGGCCAAGCAGTTCGCCAAAACGGCGGCCCGCTTCTTGGCAACGCCCGACCCAAATACGGAGCCAGAGCCGAAACGCGCGGATGGTTTCCAGCCCTTGGGGAGCATCCTGGGTGCCGGCGTGATGCCCGGTGTGAAACCGGGCGCTGCGCCGGCTTCCTCTATCCACTCACGCACCGACGAAATCAGGGCGAAGCGCCGCAAACTTATCGAGGCGCAGGCCCGGCCAGGGGAGACATTCGACCAGGCCGAGCGGCGTTTTTTGCATGAGAACGACCGTCCGGCCGCCGCGTCCAGTAGTGGGCAAAACCCGGCCTCAAGCGGCACGCTGCGCAAGCCGCCCGAGGGCGATGAACAAGCGGATTTTTTTGTGACGCCCTTCTACGACATGGGCGGCCGCGATAGTCGCCACATCATGGATGTGGCCGTGTTCCGGCTGGGAAAAAAGGACAAGCGAGCGGGTGAACTGATCCGATACGAGCTATCGGACGGCTTTGTTGAGGTCTCAGCAGGCGCCTACGGCATGGCGAGCGTGTGGGACTATGACATTGTGCTGATGATGGTTTCGCACCTCACAGAAGCCATGAATCGCTACCGCGACGGTAAGGGTGAGAAGCCGGGGCGCACGTTCAGGCCGCACGTCTCCGACATCCTGAAGTTTGCGCGCCGGGGCGATGGCTCTCGGCAGGTTGAAGAAGTGGCAGCGGCCCTAGACAGGCTCAAGGGAACCACGATTAAGACCGAGCGCGCTGGCAGCAAAGATCAAAAAACGGGGGCGGTCGGGTTAATCAACGACTACACAATCTTGTCAAAAACAGACACCGGGCGTATTTCCTCAGTCGAGATAGAAGCCCCGAAGTGGATTCATAAGCAGATCGTCGAAGGCAAGCAGCCGGACGTGCTGACCGTACACCCTGATTATTTTTTGATCACGCTGGGC
This sequence comes from Massilia sp. DJPM01, assembly GCF_030348125.1. Lineage (NCBI taxonomy): Bacteria > Pseudomonadati > Pseudomonadota > Betaproteobacteria > Burkholderiales > Oxalobacteraceae > Massilia > Massilia sp. DJPM01. Next base: position 6,555 of record NZ_JAQOZV010000101.1, on the reverse strand, counting down.
ATCGGCCGGTTCGTTTATCGTCTTGCGCGGCGTGCTGCTGGTAAAAGGGGGTGTAAGCCGGAACCCCAGATTTTTCTGTTCCGAGTCAGCGCAGGACCTGTCATGCAAACGACCGGTTAAGTGATAATCAGAAAACGAGAAGTTTTGCTGCTAAGAGTTGTCACATAAGCCGTAACTTATTCAAAGTTGCATAAATCTGACTAGTTTTAGCTTTGGTGACGGAATTTTCTGGGGTTCCGGCTTACACCTCCTGAAAGAGTACGACGGCATCGTCACGGCCCTGAAAAAGGCCCATGCGGAAGGGGATGAAAGCGCGCAGCGCCTGCGCGGCGAACAGCTCGAACGGTTTGATAGCAACGACATGGACGAGCTGCGCAACGCGCAGGCTGGCGGCTGGAACGCCTACCAGCAACTCAAGGACAACCTGGTCGCCCGCGGCATCCCTGCAACGCAAATCCGGTTTATCCAGGAAGCGAATAACGACGCTCAAAAGCAAGCCCTGTTCGACGCGGTCAACGACGGCACGGTGCGGGTCCTGATCGGTTCCACCCCGCGCATGGGTGCCGGCACGAACGTCCAGCAACGCATCGTGGCCATTCACCATGCCGATGTGACCTGGAAGCCGTCCGACATCGAGCAGCGCGAAGGACGCGGCATTCGCCAGGGCAACCTGCTGCTGGCTAAGTATGGCATCGACAAGTTCGAGCTGGAAATCCTGGCCTACGCCACCGAGCGCACCATCGACGCAAAAATGTGGTCGCTCAATGCATCCAAGCTCAAGACCATCAACGCGATTCGTAAGTACGACGGCGCATTCTCCATGGATTTCGAGGACGAGGACTCGGTCAGCATGGCCGAGCTCGCTGCACTGGCGTCGGGCGACCCGCTGCTGCTCGAACGGGTCAAACTGATGTCGGAAATTGACAAACTGGAACTGCTCAAACGCCAGCACGCGCGCAAGAAATGGGGCATCACCGGCCAGATCGAGGATGCCGAGGACGCGATCGCGCGCCTGCCCGGGCGCAAACTGCTTGCCGAGGCGGATTTCGCCGCAATCAAGGCCGGGGTCGCCGCGATGGAGGCGGATGCGTCCGCGCGCAGTGTCAGCGTGGAAGGAGAGCATTTCAGCGACGGATCGCGCGCGCGCGGCGCCGTGCTGGCGGCCGTCAAGGACCAGCAAGGCGGCAGTGAGAAGAAAAAAGTGTCGATCAACGTCGGCGGGCGCCGCCTGTCCTCGCTCGATGGCGCCCTGGCGGCCGTCGGCTCGGCCATGGGCGACCAGCAGACGTTCCTGATGCAGGTCGAGGGCAAGGACATGATCGCGCGCACTGACGCGGCGCGTGCGATCGCCGAGCTGGCGACGGACGTGTCGGCTGGCCTGGCGAAGGGCGACGCCAAGACGATCGATATCGGGCGCTTCCGCGGCTTGCAGCTGCAGGCGACGATGGAAAGCGGCAAAGACGGCTACTGGACCTCGCTGGCGGTGCTGCGCACCGATGGCTCGACCCTGGCCACCGGTGACACGAAGTGGCGCGACAACGCCGAGTATTCCACTTCCGCCATGCGTACTGCCGTGGAAGATCTGGAAAAGGCCGTGGATCTGGATGGCCTGGCAAAGGCGATCGGCAGCTACCAGTGCCGCTACGACGCCGCCGTGGCCGCGCTGCCGGGGCTGCGCGAACGCAAGGGCGGACCATTCGCCCAGCAGGGCGAGCTGGCCGAGAAGAACGGGCGTCTAAAAGTCGTGATCCGCGAGCTGTCGAGCGGGCCCGCCACGCCGGCGCGCAATATCGCGCTGCGCATGACCCCCCTGCAGCGCGCCGATGGCGGGTACCTGCGCCAGGCGCCCGACAAGCTGATGTTTAGCCGCGCGCGGATCGACACCGACAACCCGCTGGTGGACATTTTTTCGCAGATTGCCAGCGACGACGCCGCTTTCCGCCTGCCGGACAGCAAGGCCAAGACCCTTGCCGGCGTCCTGGGGGACATGGCGCCGGGCATGCGCGTCGATGAAGACATGGAAGCGCCCGACGGCGACGGCCCCAGCGCGGCTGCGGACCGGGTGTGGATGATCGATGCCGGCGGCGGCCAGGCCGGCCGCGCCTTTGTCTTCCGGGATACGAAACGCAAGCATGTCTGGCTCGATATCTCGAACTGGAAGGAAGGCCGCTCCGGATCGGCCGTCTACCAGGCGGTGGCCACGCTCGCCCACAACACGGGTTATACGTTTATCGGCGACCCGGCCGGGCTGTCCGACAAGGCGCTGTATCGCCGCACCGAGCACATGATCTCGTCGGCGCTGCGCCATGGCACCACGAAACACCTGGCGCCGCACGCGCGCCAGGTCGAGGCGACGCAGACGGCCGGTGGCGCCGATGTGCGCCCGGTCGCCTGGCGTGAAGGCGACGATGCCCACAACTTGCAGGAAATGCTTGTTTCATCCTACACTAACATCCTGCACTTTTTCCCCGAGATCGCCGATGTCACCTACAACTTTGCCCGCGCCCGCTTCGAGCGCGCACCCGTTCGGGCACCTGCCGGGGCACTTCGAGCTGACCAATCCGATGTCGGAAAATGGTCTGATGAAGATGGGCTGGGACCGGCCGACAGTGGAAGCGTTGTCGAACGAGGATTTGAGCGCGCTGATGAAAGGGTACGGCACATCGGGCGAGTGGATGCAGTTCCTTTCACAAACGCGGATTTTAGAACTGCTGCAGAATCGGTTCGCCGAGCCTATGACCTATTCTTTCCTTCCAGTGGAGGAGCGTATACGCCTCCGATTGGGGTGTCTGATATTAAGAGAGCGGTTCTTACCCAGTCAGTTCTACAAGAGGCTGGACGAGACGGAGGGCGAGAAGTTCTGGATCACGTTTCAGAGCGGCTCCTACAACGTGTAAGCCCCCAGCTCGCCCGTCTGCTCTATAGCCGTGACGCACAATACTTACACGGCGATGGCCTTCCTTCCCTGCCAACACTTCCCGCTGGCGCCGATGCCGGCACCGCCGCACCACTCGAACTAGGCGGCGCTGACTTTCTGCGCGCCATGAAGGCAACGGAACAGCTTAACCGCGAGCTGGCGAAATCCGGCATGGCGCCCGTACGCGCGCTGCGCACCGCTCCCAACGCCCAGTTCGCCTTGGCACGCCAGGTTGGCAAGGTACTGGGCATCGAGGTCAATTTCGTCAGCAAGAACGCGGAGTTCGACGGCGTGGCCTACAACGGCGTAGCGTACCTGACCGAAGGCATGCGCAACGCCGAGCTGGCGATCGCGGGCCACGAAACGCTGCACGCACTCGAACAGTCGAATCCCGAACTGGGCGCCAAGCTGCGCACGCAGATCCGCGCGTACCTGAAAGACGGGGTGGTGGAAAACCGCCAGGCGCGCGAATACGCGGCAAACGGGTCCCAGGATGTCACCGAGGATCAGGCCGAGGCTGAAGTCATCGCCGATATCAACGGCGGCATGTGGATGGACCCGGTGTTCTGGTCCGACCTGGCCAAGGCCGACCGCTCGCTGTTCCGCAGCGTCGCCTATAAATTCATGGAAGTGGCGGCCAAGCTGATCAAGATCCTGCGCGGCTCGCGCTTCGACGTGGCCGCGCTGGTGCGCGACGTCGACGCCGTGCGTGCCATCATGGTCGCGACCTGGGCGGAAAACAATGCCACGCGCGACGCCGTGGTACCTGGCGCCACGCCGGCGTTCCAAGCGTGGTTCGAGGACAGCCAGATTGTCGATCCTGCCGACCCGCCCATCGCATTTAGCCGCACCAGCCTGAGCGACGCCCTGGCCAGCGCCGCCAACAGCATTGCCGAGGTGCATCTGCCGACGAACTATCTGGTGGGCGACCTGTTCAACAGCACCGGCAAATTGAGCTGGTGGCACAAGTCGATTGGCACAATGGACAATCTGGCGAAGCGGCAGCCACCTTTCGCCGCGGTCTACGGCGCGGTACAGCGCTTCCTGGGCGACGTTTCGCGCAATGCGGTGGTGGCGGCCGACCTGGCGCCAACCCTGCTGCCGAAGCTGGAGAACGTGGCCGATATCGTCGGCAAGAATCGCAAAAGGGCGCTGACGGCTGCCGATACCAAGGCGATCGGCGCGCCCATCTTCGAGGGGACGCTGACCTGGGCGCGCGACGCGAACGGCAAACCGGTCAAGATTGACAAGCTTGAAAAGCAGGCCGCGGGCATGTCCACGGACGAGAAGGCGCGTGTGCTGCTGCAAAAAGGCATCATCGACGACCAGCAGGACCGCGCCTGGCAGCACAACCCGCACGACGTCTACGATTCAATCATCGACAGCCGCTTCGCTGCCACCCAGCTGCGCGCTGGTGTGGTGTGGTCCGATGCGGAGCTGGGCGCCATGTTCAACCTGTCGGCCGACCAGATCGCGCTGTACCGTCAGTTCCGCGCGGCGCTCGACAAAAGCCTGACGAACCTGACAATCAGCGAAATGGTCAAGCTGGGCGGCAAGGACGCCAAGGGCATGCTGGAGCAAGCCGTCGCGGCGCCGGATCTGCCGGCAGCTGCCGCCCTGCTGCGCGACCATTTTATCGCCCTGGCGAAGCTGGACCCGGAAAAGGCGGACATGCACCTCGACACGGCCAGGCAGATCATGAACCTGTCCGACAAGGGCAAAGACCTGATGGACCGCGGCTACGCGCCGCTGTCGCGCTTTGGCAAGCACACCGTGTACGTGCAGCAGGGCGAGGAACAGGTATATTTCGGCATGTTCGAGACGCAATACGAGGCGTCGAAGATGGCGCGCGAGATGCGCGCCGGGCATCCGGACGCGCAAGTATCGCAGGGTACCGTGTCGGCCAACGCCTATAAGCTGTTCGCCGGCGTCTCGCCGGAGACGATCGAGCTGTTCGGTTCGATGGTCGGGCTCGACAGCCAAGCCAGCGCCGCCAGTACCGAGGTGTACCAGACCTATCTAAAACTGGCGAAAAATAACCGCAGCTCGATGAAGCGCATGATCCAGCGCAAGGGCATCGCGGGCTTTTCGGAGGATGCCGGCCGGGTGCTCGCCGGCTTCATCTACAGCAACGCTCGCCTGACCGCCGGCAATGCGCACCTGGGCGAGATTGACGAGGCCGTCACCGAGATCCCAAAGCAGCAGGGCGAATTGATCGACGCGGCCATGCAGCTGCGCGAGCATATCCGCAATCCGGAAGCGGGGGCGCCGCTCGGGGGCCTGATGTTCGCCCAGTTCCTGGGCGGCTCGGTGGCGTCCGCCATGGTCAACCTTACCCAGCCCTTCACCATGACCCTGCCCTACCTGAGCCAGTTCGGGGGCTTGTCGAAGGCGGGCGCGCGCTTGGCGGCCGCCATGAGGGACGCGGCCAAGGATGTGACCGGCGACGCCCAGCTCGACGTCGCGATGCAGTGGGCGGCCGAGGAAGGGATCGTCGCGCCCCAAGAAGTGCATTACCTGCAGGCGCAAGCGTCGGGCAAGGGCGCACTGCGCGCTGGCGACGGCACCAGGGCGGGCAACACCCGGGCCCACCTGAACAATGCCATGGCCAAGGTCGCGCTGGGCTGGGGCAAGCTATTTGCCATGGCGGAGCTGACCAACCGCCGCATTACCTTCATTGCGGCCTACCGGACTGCGGTGGACGAGGGGATGGCAGACCCTGCCAGGGTCGCGCAGGACGCGGTAGCGCAAACGCAGGGCACCTATAATTCGGGCAACAAGCCGAAATGGGCGCGCGGCGCGGCCGGCTCGCTGCTGATGACGTTCAAGCAGTATTCGATCGGCTACCTGGAACTGCTGTCGCGCATGGCATTCGCCGGCGCGCCGGGCTCAACGGAGCGCGCGGCCGGGCGCCGCGCGGCGCTGTACATGCTGGCCGTGCTGATGCTGATGGGCGGCGCCGATGGCTTGCCGTTCGAGCAGGATCTGGAAGACGCCGTTGACGGCATCCTGCAGCGCCTGGGCTACAATTTTTCCAGCAAGCGCTCGAAGCAGGCGTTCCTGACCGACACGCTTGGCCAGGGCGGCGCGGACTTCGTCCTCAAGGGCGTATCGAGCATGCCAGGCATGCCGATCGATGTCGCTGGCCGCTTCGGCATGGGTAACCTGATTCCAGGAACCGGACTGCTGACGAAGAAGGATTCGTACGCGCGCGACCTGGGCGAATTGGCCGGGCCCGCAGGCGACATCGCCAAGCGGGCATTTACGGGGTCCGGCAAGCTGCTGGGCGGCGATCTGTCCGGCGCCGCGCTCGACATCACGCCGGCCGCCGTGCGCAATGTCGCAAAAGGCGCCGACATGATGACCTCCGGTGCCTATCGCGACCCCCGCGGCTACAACGTCAATGACACCAGCAACGCCGAGGCGCTGATGAAGATGATCGGCTTCCAGCCGAACAGCACCGCGGACATCCAGGACGCCAAGGGCCAGGCCCTGAATATGGTAGGCCAAAACCGCATGCGCTCGATGGAAATCGCCGAACACTGGGCGCAGGGCCTGGCCGCCGGCGACATGGCGATGGTTGGCGAGGCGCGCGCGTGGCGCGACGACTGGAACGAAAAAAATCCGACCACCCCGAT
>NZ_JAQOZV010000100.1:0-10801 GCF_030348125.1 Massilia sp. DJPM01 | reverse complement strand
CCGACCATAGCTGTTGGTTCGATTCTCTTTGCATTGTTGCGACTCCGTTCTGTTATGGGAGCCGCCAGTTTGTTTACCTGGGATCAGGAATGGAAGGTGGGGTAAATATCCCGCTTACCAACAAACGCATTTGGTCAAAAGCGCCCATTGAGCTTCCGTGATCTCGGTCTGACATACCTTGTCGATGAAACAAGCATCCAGATCGAAAGGTCACCGGTCGAGGGCGGCCAGCGTGATGCCCGAACGACGGAGCGGAGCGTTTTTCGGCTTCTTTTGACCGGACTGGACGACAGTGCGATCGTCGCCGTTGAAGACCCGAAAAAGTTTAACGCTGCCAAACAGGTCCGTCTCGAAGTCATCGATGAGATGACCGCCGAGGTCGAGGCGGCAATTCAAAAGGAGTTCCCGGATGTCGAAGGCCTGGAGGACCAGCTCACGCAACTGGAGCAGTCCGTCGAAGGAGCGGGGTTAACTTTTGCAAGTCTGCAAACCTCGATCCGCGGCCTCTTAACTGAAAAGCTCGACTTGGCACGCTCCATTCCGGATACTGCCAGCCGGTTAGATGAGGTGAATCTTCACATCAATCGCTTCGAGCAACTACAGGAGATCTATACTTCGGATATGGATAGATTGGCGGCCTTGGAGGAAGCTGGCTTCCTGCTGGGTTTGTCCTCCACACGGGAATGCGCGCTGTGCGGTGCAGCACCCAGTGCCCAGGCCCACGCTCATGATCACCAGGACATATCCTTAGTGAGAGAGGCGGCTCTCGTGGAGATAACCAAGATCCTTCGCCAATCCGATGAACTTTCGGCCGTACTCGTCACTCTCCAGGATGAGAAGTCGCGTCTCGACGAAGAACTGCCGATGCTCGCTGAGCGGCTCGGCAAGCTCGAGGCGGATATCGGCGATTTGACGCCACTGGCAGCGCACTCACAATCTGATTTGGCCCAGATCATTGCAGCGCGAGATCATGTGCAGCGCGGCCTTGCGCTCCAAGTGCAACGCGATGAGCTCTCGCGGCGCCGTAACGAGTACGAAGTGGCAAAGACGACACCCAAGGCGGATCGGCCTGATTTAACGTTGGTCGGCAGCGTCACCTATCATTTCGCGCAGGTGGTCAGCAGCGTCTTGCAACAGTGGGGCTTCCCAGGTGAACACCATGTTTCTTTCGACGACGGGACCTTTGACCTGAAGATTGATGGCAAGGCTCGTGTTGCGAACGGCAAGGGCGTCCGTGCAGTCACGCACGCTGCATTCAAAGTTGCCCTTTTGCTGTTCTGTCGGGAGAGGGGACTGCCGCATCCCGGGTTTCTAGTTCTAGACACGCCACTCTTAACCTATCGAGATCCGCTTAAGTCTCCAAAGTTTGGCGAGTTGGAGGACGACGAGCTCGTCCTTGCTGCGACATCCCTGAAGGATCGTTTCTTTGAACATCTGGCGTCGCTCAAAATCGACGCTCAGTTCATCATCCTTGAAAATGTTGACCCACCAGAGGGTCTGGAGGAAAAGGCTCATCTAGAGGTCTTCTCCGGCGGCGATGGACGACGCGGCTTATTCCCAATTTAGCTTATCTAGCAACGCTGCCGATCCGCATAAGATCGCGATGGTTAAAAGCGGTGCCGACGAAACAGCGGTCAACGCCGTCCGCGACGCCCAATCGTGGTGTGTGCATAGAACCCACGGTGAAGAGAAAAAATGCGGCGGATTCGGACTGGCAGAATCCTTAACGTACTATTTTTTCCGAATTCTGTGGGCGCCCCTATATGGCACCGCGCAGGACCGAAAACTATATGCTGTCGTCATGAAGGTGCCGTTGCGACTCCATCAGCACATTGATCAATCCCCGTACGAGTATCTGAGCTTCCGCCGGCAATGACCGTAGATCGTTGACAATGCTTGCCATGCGTGGATCCGTAGCGGTATCTTCCAAAAGTAACGACACATGCCGGTGGCGTTCACCTTCCCCGAATCGGAGCCAGGCAGCGTTTACACCCGTCCAATCCGCTAAAACTTGGATATTGCCTTGTGTAGGAATAGCATGGCCCAACAACCACTTGCGTGCAGCATGCAAAGTAACTCTTGCTCCGCCGGCTCGAAGATTAAAGCCATGCGCAACCTCTGTGGGAGAGCAGGAGAGCTCTGCCCGTTTCATCGCACTAATCAAGCGTTGTCCAAAGAGGGTTCGTTCGTCCGCGCCGGAAGATGTCTTCATACAGGAGATTTTAAGGCTAAAACCTTAGTATAAATCCTCTGCATGGTTTGTCGATACCGGTCATCAAGTTGACAACATATTCTTTCCGATCACGCCTGCCTGAGCAGCAGGTCAAGAAACGCCCGCAAAATTTTTCGGTCATGTACTTGCAGTATTAATACATCCTTTACCAGAGAGTCGCCGTCATAGTCACATATCGTACTCGAAAGGGGCCCTGTTGAACCATAACGCAACCACCACGGGTCCACCTCCAGCCACTCTGCCAATGCAATGATCTGAGCCAATTGCAAAACGATTTTTCTGAACTGGCCGACATCAGGAGAGCACGATTTTTCATCGCTTTTTAGTGATGCCGGACGAAATCTGATCGGTTACGGCGGCGGAATCATGGCTAATCTCATTTTTAGGACGTGGGGATGCCGTACCTGAAACGTTCGGGGCGGAATCGGGAGAAAGTTAAGCGGTATGGTCATCGTCGAAGTCGCATCAACTGGTCAGCACCGAGGGCGAGCAGCCCAAACTAAGCGTAGTGCTTGAGCCTCGCCACCACAGTCGTCCTCGAAAAAACGCTTGTCAAATAGCTCGCCGTTGCGGCGTAGAGCTACCTGTTGATAATAGCGCCCGAGACTAGGGTGCATTATGCGGTAAATGCCAATGCGCTCTGGCACATGGCGCAGCTTTTTTGCGGTATTTTTTTGGTTCACCTTGACAATCCTTGAGCTAGTTTTCAATATAAATTCCTCGGAGCACTATTGCAGCATTGCATCCGTCCTCTGCTTGGCGCGATAGAGGACTCAACCTCACAGCATATTTTTGAGATCAAAGACGTGCTGCACCCCCCTCATAGTGGGAAGGCCCGCGAGGACGATTGCTGGAGTGGTCACGATGTTGCCAAAAACCACTTCTGTAGCTCTTCATCACACACTAGTATTAGTTGCTAAATTAAAAAGATTATAGCGTAAATGGTATATAATAAACCAAAGTCTGACGCAGATTCCGGCGGCGGTGGCGGCGTGAAGCCCGTTCTTCAGCTTGCGTGCGCATCATTGTTAGTTTATCAAATATGAAATGGGAGATGCGGTATGAGCTTGCAGGATTTGGTTGGTAGCCGCCAACACAACCGCTTTTTGCGATTGTCTTTTCCGAACGGGGACGGGCCATCGGCGATGTTGCTCGTCAATCGCATCGACGCCTATGAAAGTCTCTCTAAGCCCTTTGAATTTTCAGTAGAGTTGCTGTCCGATGACCCGAACGTCGCGCTCAAGCAACTGCAGGGGAAAATGCTGTGCGTTGAACTGGTGCGCCGTGATGGAACCCTACGCTACTTCACCGGACGGGTTTTTAGCTTCTCTTTGAAGTCTGTCGATGGCGGCGTGTCGTTCTATGAGGCGAAGCTAGGGCCCTGGTACAAATATCTGAGCATGCGCAGGGATAACTACCTGTTTCACTATACGACAATGTACCAGCAGACTGCGAGTATATTTGGCGATTATGGCAACCTCGCTGACTGGGATTGGCGAGTGCAAGGCGCCGCAGACGTCATAACCGATTGCTGCCAGTTCGATGAAAGCGACCGTAATTTTCTGGAGCGTCGCTGGGTTTCGTCGGGCATTATTTATTGGTTTGAACATAGTCCCACCGGCCATAAGCTTGTTTTGTCGGACGATTCGACAAGCGCACCGCCGATTGATGGCGACCCCGAAATTCCGTATCAACGTCATGCAGGTGCCGCGCTGGAAGATGGCATCGGCGACTGGTCGCCTGGGCGTCAGATCGTCACCGGGAGTGTCGCATTGGCGTCATTCGACTTCAAGTCGCCGAACCCCGTATTATCGGCGCTGCCTTCCGTAAACCAGCAGGGGGATGTGCCGAACATCGAGTCGTACGAGTACACCGGTGCTCTAGGCTTCAAGGGTGGTAGCGGGGGACGCTCCCTGGCGCAGTTGCGCATGGAGGAAGTCGAAGCGGCCGGCAAACAGTTCGAGGCGGCGGGCAATAATCGTAGTGTGATGCCTGGACGTTGGTTTCGTCTGACTGGCCATTTCGACGCGAGCGGCACTCAGAACGACGCGCAAGCGCGAGAATTTTTGATCACGGAAGTTACACACTCCGCGTCGAATAATTATCACGTCAAGAACACCAGCGAGTCATTCTACGAGAACCGGCTGCAGTGCATCCGCAAAATTATTCCTTACCGTGCCGGACGTGACCACAACAGCGTGGAAACCAAGATCCATGGCATCCAGACGGCCACAGTAGTGGGGCCTGCCGGCGAAGAGATCCATACAGATGAGTATGGGAGGGTGCGGGTGCAATTTCACTGGGATCGGGCGGGTACGAACGACGAGAAGAGTTCTGCATGGATCCGCGTGGCGACCCCATGGGCAGGTGCGAGTTTCGGAATGACGACCATTCCTCGTATAGGTACCGAGGTGATAGTGCAATTCCTAGATGGAAATCCAAATCGCCCCCTGATTACCGGGATGGTCCCAAATGCGAATACGATGCCACCTTGGGCACTGCCAGCAAACAAGACACAAAGCGGTATTTTAACGCGGTCGACGCCGGGCGGGGAATATAACAATGCAAATGCCCTGCGTTTCGAGGATAAAATGGGTCAAGAGCAGCTTTGGCTCCACGCGGAGAAGGATCAACTCACTGAAGTCGAGCACGACGAAGATAAATGGGTGGGCAATGATCGCCGCAAAACTGTTGACCGGGACGAAACCAATCACATCAAGCGTGACAGAAGCGAAACGGTGGACCGTGATGAGTTGATTACCGTGCACAATAATCGTACAGAGCGCGTCGACCATTTTGAAAGAATTAGTATTGGGGATGATCGCGACGAGGAAGTCGGCGTAAACGAAACGATCAAAATCGGTAAAAGCCAAAGCGTGAATGTGGGTAAGGAGCAGACGTTTAAAGTTGGGGGGAATCGCTCTAAGTCCGTCGATAGGAACGAGAAAGATCGTATTGCAAGAAACTGGTCGATCAATGTCGGCAGGATGAAAACAGAAACCATTGGCATGGCTTATATGCAGAATGTGGGGATGGGGCGCATGGAAAACGTTGGCTTGGGCTATAACCTAAATGTTGGCATGATCATGGCCACCATCGTTGGAGTAAACCAGAGCACCAAGGTTGGCAAAAAAATCTCTATTACAGCAGGCGAAGAGCTATCGATTACCGTTGGGAAGGCGAGTTTGGTCATGAAAGCGGATGGCAGCGTCACTATTAACGGCAGTAAATTTAACTTTGAAGCAAGCGGGCCGGTGCAGATTTCCGGCAAAGATGTTGACATCAATTAATCCGGGCCGATATGCAATTTCGCAACCAAACGCCGTTTCCTGCACTTGGGTTCGAGGGAATTGACCAGTTCAATCAAGCATTCCACGTTGTTGCACTCCGGCAGACTCTAACGTGGGGAGGGGACGGCGAACTGCGCTATGCAGACGAGCAGGCGCCGCTATGTGAATCCGATGAGTTTTTTGGCCAAATTAATTCCAGCAGTGTGCGTCAGGAATCGGATCTATGCCAATACAAGCCGAAGTGCGATTTTATTGTCAATGCCACGGCTTACGCACCACTGGGTAAGCCAGTCCGGCGTTGCGGAGTTCGCATCGCTTTGATGCGACCTGACCAGTCTGCAAGCGTGCCTGAGCGTCCACATGGCTTGAACCCATTTAGCGCTCCGGAAGAACATCGGATGGAAGAGTGGCGCGCTGCAGTGAAGCGTGCGCAACAGAATTCCGTTCCTGGCGAACGTCTCGTTGACAAAAGCCTCACTGTGACTGGCGAGCGGGCTTTGGTTCGCAGACTGTGGCCTATACGTATAGGGGCGGCATTCTTGCGCCTGGGCAGTTTGGGACTCATAAGTGTACCCACATGGCGTCTTACGTCTCCAGAAATGTTTAGCCCGTTCCCGTTACGCAATGAATATGCCTACGGCGGAAGTTGCCGTATCAACCGCGGCGATCGCGCGGCAAAGTGGGTCGCCCGAAAGCATCGACTGAAAGCTGATGAGGTGGCTGTCCAGTCCTATGATCATGCGCCCCTGGCCGAGCAGGCGACTGCACGCTGCGCGTTTGAGAGCAACCCTGTCGGCTGTGGCTTTGCGCCGCGTTGGTATCTATTCGCCACCGGTGTCAAGCGGTTACCTGCACCTCGCGTCGAGGCCATTGATAATACTTTCAGTGCCACACAGTTCTGCAAAATTCCGATGCTAAATTCTGAAAAAATATCACGGAAGGCACTTACAGTAACTGGTTTTGGTACACGATCCAGGGTACATCCACACCGCCGCAACTTAGTAGGAACAATCGACCAGCAATTTATTAACAGCGCTGACTGGTTACCGAAAGACTTTGACTTTAATGTTTGGAATGCTGCTCCTATTGATCAGCAAACTGATTTTCTTTCCGGAAATGAGATTATTGAGCTTACGAATCTTTGCGCACCAGCGAGTCCAGGTTCCACGCGAGGCCCCACTGGCGATACTATTCTACGTTTACGTTTGCCGGGGCACGTCTGCACCTTGCTTATGAGAATGCGCGACGGAACGATGTTTTTTAATCCTATGCAAATCGACACCCTGATTGTCGAACCAGAAACACAGAGTCTCACCATCGTTTGGCGTGCAGTATTTGCTAAAACACCAGAAATTCGCGCGGTCGACGCCTATCTGCACGGTCGCTTTGAAGCGGAATATAGCCGCCTCCTACTTAACGAGCAGGAGAAAACGTCTGTGTCTGATCATCGAAAAATGGCGTTAGACGCTGGAAAAGAGGAGCTTCATGGGTAAGATTGGTGCAAGAAAGAATTCTATTTTGAAGGCAGTTTCGACTGCACCTTCTTTTAATAAAACACCTGTAGGCAGCAGCACACCGCCGGTGCCCTATCCAACCACACAAGACCTGTCAAATAGTGTTTCAGTGGCTTCGTCGGTACGATTTAACGGCGATCCAGCTTACGTGTTAGATAAGACTCAACAGCCCAGCTGCAAAGGCGATGATGCTGGCCTTGCCAAAGGCGTGAAATCGAACACAGTGAACGGTTATGTAAAACCCACCGGTGCGGCGGCTCATTTTCGCGCGGAAAAAAAATTTGTTGTGCGCCAAGGGGATACTAATGTGATGAATGGGGGAAATAATCCGGGGATCTATGTCACCTCGCAAATGCCTAGTCCGGTAGGCAGTGCCGCAATAGAGGGGGATGCAGACGAGCCCAGCCCGGAAATCGAAGCGGAAACGCCTGCTGAGCACACATTTTTAGGATGTCAGGCGCCGTTGTCTCTCCCCACACCTGAACCGTTTGCCAATACGGCTTCCTTGCTTGCGCTTGCGCTTAAAGCAAAACAATCAAAAACATCGACTGCGTCCTTGGTGCAGTTTGTCCCAGGTAAAAGAGGATAAAATATGGCGGTGTTGACGGGAGCGGGGTTTGCGCTCGGGCCAGTAGGCTGGGCTATTCTGGCAGTAGTCGCTGTGTGCGTTGTAGCCTATATAGTCATCGATAAAATCAAGAAGACTGGGAACGTTGAAGCTATAAATTTACCGAGCGAGAAGTCTGCCGATTCTCCTCCCATGACGGATGCAGAAAAGGAAGAGGCAGCGAGGCTTGACGCGGAAGCGGCAGCGGAAGCTGCTGCTGAGGATGCGACGACTGTTGTAGTGGGTACTGAGATCCTGAAGTGTGGTGAAGCAGGAACATACGGCGAATTATTGGAAAAAAGTGCAGACAAAAAATTTGATCGCGATCACGTCCCGTCAAAAGCTGCCCTACAAAAAGCAGCGAGAAAGTTATTGCGTGAGCGGAAAATCAGCTTAAGCGAAGATCAGGCAAAGGCACTTTTTGGTCCCAAAGGCGCCATTTCTCTCGCGGGGCGAACCATTGCCATCTTCCGAAAAGATCATCAAAAGCATAGCGATACTTACGGTGGTCGTAATAATGAAACCAAAATCCAAAACGACTCTGAAGAGCTTCAGAAAGCCGCAAAAAAAGATACTGAACGGATTGAGAATGCTGAGGGTAAAGAAATGGATGCCGATTGTGCTGCAAAATACGCTAAGGCTGCAGAAGAAATACGAAAAAAGACGCATGCAGAATATGAGAGTGAACTAAACTCTCTTATAGATGATATTATTAACACTATTCCTTAAAGTAGCTATGAAAATATTTGAAATCGCTAAGTTTTTCGGGTTTTCATCTAAGAATGAAGATTTGGATAAGTTCCTTTCAGCTCATGATATTTCTGAGCGTCCTATTTTTACTGAATCGCCTATTGAGTTGATAACTAGAAAAGAGCAGGGACTTTCACTATGGTTTGAAACGGACGATTATTATAAGGAAACTTACGGTCCATTACATAAAGAAGGTGGCATGATTTTAACTACAGTACAAGTTTATAGCGAATATCACGGGAGTAAATTTTCCCGCTATTTAGGAACTTTGCCTTTTGGATTACAATTTGAAAGCACTTTGGAAGAAGCTATCACTATTCTTGGACAGCCGCGGAATAGTCATCGATCAGGTCCACTCAACCAAATGTACAGTTGGTCTAATTTTCAAGGGTATCAAGTTAGCTTGAGTTTTTTGCCTGAAGGGAAAAAAATTGCTCTTTTGTCTTTGTCTCCAAAAGAAATATATGGAAATAATTAGAGCGTCGTAAGACAAATATTCGTATTTTTGAATTGTAATTGAAAAAATATAGTTTTGACATCGGAGCGTTTTTGTATTGCTCTGATCCGGAATTAATAACCTTGCGTCGCATTTAAAATGAATTCAAAAAATCCACCCGATGTTGATCTATTTATATCGCATTTGGGAAAGTCGCTCGGCAGCATTGATCGCTCTGTGTTCATTTACGCTAGGCAGCCTGATTTTACGCTACCGGAACATTCCCCTATTGGAGGGATTTTCTTTATAAAACTTGGATTTTCTATCACGTTTTGTCCCCCGGAATTTTATCATATGGATGATGCGCTAGCGGGCCAAGAACCAATCGTTACAAATATACAAATTTATTCGGGTGACGAGGAATATGGACATGTGCGTTATGGAAAATCTTTGCCGTTTAGCTTGAGCTTTGACGATAGCCGGCAGTCACTTAATAAGAAGCTCGGCGCACCAATTTGGCAGTTCCCTTTTGTCCCGCCGTTTAAACTTGAGCGATGGAACCTAGGCGACAAATGGTTATTGGTTGAATATTCTTCGGATATGTCCACAATAAGAATGATTCAGATCGGATTGGTTCCGAAAAAACCCAAGTTATCAATCTTACCTAAGATTGTGCAGCCGGACGTGCAGGCTCTGCTGTCTACATTTGGTAAAGAGCCGAAAGCTATACTCGCTCATCCGGGCTACGCTGGTATTGACATTTCCGGTGTTCCGAATGCTAGTATCCACGATGGCCGCTCCCACGAAATTGATGCTTTAGAGACCCATGGTGTTGAACTATATTTTCGCGCCTCTAAAAATCAACATCAAGCTGGGAAAAATATTCTTTCTGGCGCTCGTTATATACGCAAGGGGGTGAGTTGGTCCGCAGGATTCGACGGTCATTTGCCACAGGGCTTACGATTTGAAGATACGCCCGAAGTGGCTGTACGAAAAATAGGTAGTTTGCCCATCACTGGTAAAGCAGATGTACTTACCGGTTACTTTGTTTGGAAATTGCCAGAATATTTGCTTCAGGTAGGCTTTAGCGTAATGGAGCAACGCGTCAACCGTATTTTTATAGCGGCACATCCTTATTATGCACAATCTCTAATAGAAGCGCCGCTCGTTGTACAACCCTAGTCTGCGACTATTTTTCAGTAGCCGCGACCATGATCAAGCTGTATTGTTGAGATATCGGCTGTCGGATGGGATAGGAGCGGCTTTTGTTAAAGCCATTTTGTTCAATCTGGCATTTTTTAGATTGGGGTTTTACTTCATTAATTCTTTAAAAAAATCCTGTCGTCATTATATGAAAAACTTGTGCGACTTGTACCCTATTCGGTAGAGGTGGCGCAGTTATGCTGATTTATCGTAAATTTTTTGACATTACGGGCAATTATCGGTTATTGTTACAATAGTTTCTTGTAACAACTTAACACGAACGGAATATTTATGGATTTATCAAAACTTACTGTTGTAGATTTAACAGCACTGCGCAATGCTATCGCTGTCGAAATGAAAACTCGTGAAGCTGCCGCCATCGAAAAGGCGCGGACAGACATTAGCGCGATTGCAGCAAGCGTTGGCATCCCTGTTGCCATCCTTATGGGAAAAGCGAGTACAAAGGAGACTGGTGTAAAAAACAAGGCTGCCGTTAAATACCGTGATCCTTCCAATCCGAACAATCAATGGACTGGCCGTGGACGTTCGCCAGCGTGGGTTAAGGCCCTAGAAACAGCCGGTACGCTTGATAGCGCCAAGGTGTGATTCTGCGAGTACCTGCTCTGTAATAAAATAGACCCTGGAGTTCAATCCAGGGCTTTTTTATCGGGCTCTTATTCAGCTCGGGTTTCCGCCAACTCACGTTGCACAGTTTGTTTCAAGGTAGCCGGTGCGGTCTTCTGCGTCCGGTTAAGCGCATCCTGTGGC
>NZ_JAQOZV010000010.1:0-159968 GCF_030348125.1 Massilia sp. DJPM01 | reverse complement strand
CGCACACTTGTGCTTCGCCGCGCGGTGTGCCGCCCCCCTTCTCCATGCGGCCAGCATGGATTGTGGCGGCCAAACGAAAAGGTTAATAGATAATATTCAATTTGCAATAAATTGCTTGTTTTTGCAAACCGCTTGTTTCATGATGATTGTTGCCACGCGATTTCGTGTCTCACCATGAGCGCCGGGCCTGCTCTCTCGATAAGGGTGAAAAATGAGAAAAATACTACTTTTTGTCCACGGGACAGGCGTGCGCAAAGTGGGCTACGACGCCGCTTTCGAGCTTGCCTGCAAACAGGCTGCGAAATACGAATTGGGAGTCACAGTCGAGGGTTGCTCATGGGGCGAATCGGTGGGTGCCAAGCTGTCGAAGGATGGCGCCTCCATTCCGACCTACGGGACAACCCGCAGCGCAGGGCCGTCTCCCGAGGACGAGCAACTGGCGTTGTGGGACTTGTCGCTGCAAGACCCCACCTTCGAACTGGGTATGCTCAGCGCGAGCGCGCGGCGCACGCCCGATGATCGTCCACCGAATGCGGAAGAGCCGGGAACAGCATTGCTCAAACGGTTTTCGCAACTGCCCGACGCCAACGGCCTGGTACAGCGTCTGAAGGAGCTTGGCTTGTACGAGATAGCACCGCCGGACGAGGCGGTCCGTCCGATTCTTCCTGAGGCAGTCGACGCCGTCCAGGCTTCGCCTGCTTACAAGGCCGCACGCAAGTCCGGCGCCGCCGGTACGCCGGAACACCGGCATGCGCTGGCGCGCGCCGCCATTGCGTCCATCCTCCAGGCGGCGCTGAACGCCGGCCTGCCTGTTCCGGGCGGCGAAGTGCGCGATGAGCTGGAGGAGGACATCCGGCGACTCCTCGACAACGATACGTATGGCGTACTGGATTTCATCCTGTCGCCGCTGGCAGGGCTGGCCGCCAATGCCGCCACCTGGCACGTCAAGCGCAAGCGCAAATCCATCATGGACGCGGCCTTCCCTGTTGCCGGTGATATCCTTCTTTACCAGGCACGGGGTGCAGTAGTGCGCACCTTTATCCGCGCTGAACTCGAGAAATTCGAAAACGATGACGTCACCATCATGGCGCATAGCCTTGGCGGCATCGCTGCAGTCGAAACCCTGATCGAAACGCCTGCCCCCAACGTGCGGCAGTTGGTCACCTTCGGCTCGCAGGCCGCGTTTTTCCACGAAATCGGCGCGCTTGCCACGCTTAAGCCTGGCGCCGATTTGCCCGCCGGCTTTCCTGCCTGGCTTAATTTCTATGACTTGAACGACCCGCTCAGTTACATTGCGAACGGAATCTTCAAGGCCGCGCGCGACTGTCGTGTCGAGAGCAAAGCATCGTTTCCGGCGTCGCACAGCGCCTACTTGCACAGCGAAGTGATGTGGAAAGAGGTCGCCAAACTATATGGACATGTTTGACGTCGGAGCCGCCCATGTTCGCGCGATTGTCGTCGGAATCGACCACTACGGCTATGGACCCGGTTGGGACCTGACAGGACCTGGCGCAGATGCCTTGCGCATGGTGAGCTGGCTGCTTGATTGCGAGGTACCTACTGCGAACATCGATGTTTTCCTGTCGCCGGAAAGCTGGGACAAGCCCTGGGTCGCCGCCTGGCTTGCGCAGCAGAAGGCGCTGGAGAAGGGCGGCGTATCGCGCACTGCATTCAAGCAACGCCCCGCCACACGGGAAGAGTTCGTCAAGCTGATCGACACCGGATTGCAGTCCCCACCGTGCAAGGCATTGTTTTTCTTTTGGGGTGGGCATGGCGTTGTTGCGGATGACGATGGGAACAACTACCTGTATACCGCAGACGCGAACCCTGACCTTCCATACTGCGTGTGCGCGCAGACCTTGCTCCCCGCCTTAAAGCATGACAAATTCTCGAAATTCGCGCACCAGGTCTTCGTGATCGACTCGTGCGCCAACGCGCTCGACACCGCCAACAGCAGCGTCCAACTTGCTCCTGCGTCCTTTGTCCTGAAGGGGCGACTGGACCTGGCGATTTCGCAGTGTTGCATGTTTGCGGCGTCGATGGGCAAGCGCGCATCCAATGTGACGGAAAACGGAACTGGCCTGTTTTCGAGCCTCTTGTTGGAACGCATTTCACCTTTAGCATCACCAAACGAGGATGATTTTGCCGCCGCGTTCCGGGCTCTGCATGGCGCGGGTGCTACAAATGGGCTGGCCAGGCAGAAGCCGTGTATCTACCTTGATGCGCCGGGTATCATGAAGGTGCGCAACACGATTCGTCCGCTCAGTCATGAAGGCGTGGCATTGATCGCGCTGATCCGAAAATGCCGCATTCCAGACGCTACGCTCATCAGCTGCTACCTTCAGTCGCTGGTCGATTATTCCCGCAATTACATAGACGATAAACTGGACCGCTGGGTGCTCGATCTCGAGGACGCGCCGGCGCGGCCAGGCGACTATCCGTCACCGCTGGTTGAGTTTGCAATTCGGCTTGCGCGCGCCCATCCTGCGTCCGCGGGCAAGCTGCAGGAGTGGATCGCGGGCCGGCCCGATCATGAACTGCGCGAGAAGCTGGACAGGAAACTGGCCAATGAAGACCGCATGAACGTGCGGATCGCCACGTTGTTTGTCGAACTGAACGGGGACCGCGCGGACAGGCTGGTATGGTGGCTTGACACACCCGGCGAACCGGGTTTGAACGGTGCGGTCAACCTCGATCCTTCGCTGCCCAAACGCGATGAGCTCCAGCGCTGCCTTGGTCCCATTCTCGTGCGCGTGGAGAATGCCATCCGGATCAGGTTCCAGTTACGCCTGGGTTTCATTGTCCCCGCCGAGCTTTTCCTCGCTGGCCTTGAATCGGTCACGATTCCCCAGGGCCTGCTGGAAGTTCCCTTGAGCAGCAAATACCCGGTTGTCTTTCACTGGCGCCAGCGTATGGCGCCGGGCTTGGGTATTTTCGATCCTGAGTGGGAAAAGACCCTGAGTATTCTGGAAGACCGGACCGGGAACAGCCTCAGCACCCCAGTCTTGTGGGTGGAGCACGAGAGCAAGACAGGACGGGATTGCTATGTAAAAGCAGTAGACGAACTAAAACGGGACGCAAGGGCCGTGTGCCTGGGCATTGGCCATTGCCATGACATCGGCTCCGCCAAGACGCTGGAAATGATCAAGATCTGCCTCTCGATCGGCGTGCCTTGTTTTTTCTGGCTGCCGCGCCCGCAGCTGCCCACTGCAGCGGCTGCCGCGCGCGAACTGGTACGTGCCAGTTTTGCCAGGCAGCCGGTGAGCACTGCCCCGGTCGGTATATGGTCGGAAGGCCGTGGCGCCGATGAAGACAGCGTTATCCGCAAGATCAGCGCGGTATGGGACCTTCGGGAAGCCCTGCCGCTGGACGAACAAATGCATACCGACTAGGGAGAAACGCATCATGAGCAAGGCAAGCGAGGCAATGCCCAATGGCGAGTGGCGCATCTATCGGGGCGACAACCTGCCACGCAGCGAATGGGAAATTCCCGCGCCGCCGCCATGGCGTCCGCGCCGCGCGGCGCCCGAGCTAGCCGCGTCTGCCTCCTTTTGTCCGGCGCTGTCTGAGGCGGTCCAGGGCACCGGTCGCCGCTACAAGGCCAACGAGGACATCATCCGTCTGGTCAACGCCGCGCTGCACCTGCGCCGGCCTTTGCTCATCACGGGCGGGCCGGGAACTGGGAAATCCACGCTGGTCGACGCGATTGCCTACGAACTCGGCCTGGGCGAACCATTGCGCTGGGCGGTCACGTCGCGCAGCACGCTGCGCGAAGCGCTCTATAATTATGACGCGATCGGCCGCATGCAATACCGCGAAAGTTGCAGCGCATCGGACAGCCAGCTCGACATCGGCGATTTTGTCGAACTCGGCCCGCTAGGCACTGCCATGTTGCCTGCGATGAGGCCGCGCGCCTTGCTGATCGACGAAATCGACAAGGCGGACATCGACCTGCCCAACGATTTGCTCAATGTACTCGATGAAGGACGCTTCCACATCCCTGAACTGAGCCGCATCAAACAGCGCACCGTCAAAGTGAGAAAGTACGGCAACGAAGGGGTGGTCGACATTTCGGCGGGCTTGGTCGAGTGTTATGAATTCCCTCTTGTCATCTTGACCAGCAACGGCGAACGCGATTTTCCTGCGCCTTTCCTGCGCCGCTGCCTCCAGCTGCGCATGCCCGATCCCTGCGACGATCCGGTTCGGCTCAAGGCCATTGTCGATGCGCACCTCGGTGAATCGGCGTCAGCAAAGGCGGACGCGATGATTCAGTCGTTTGCCACGCGCGCGCAAGGCGGCGATATTCTGGCCACAGACCAGTTGCTCAACGCGATACAGCTGGTGATGGGGAGCTACTCCATGGACGACGCCGACAAGTCGGAACTCGAGCTGTCCTTGATGGCCGGGCTGGGCAGGAAAATCTGATGATCGGCGTGCTGGCCGACAGTTTGCGCCGCGCGGGCCTCATGTTTACCGTCGATGAGCTCAAGGATATCGTCTGGCTTGCCGGTCAGCTCGAGGGCACTGGCGCGCCTGGCGGCGCCGCTGCTCCTGCGCGCGCGCATGCAGCTGCCGGAGTCGAGCATGCAAGCGAGGAGCCGGTCCGCCCCACCCGCGAACAAGCCGCTATGCACGATCAGCACGGGAACGCGGCAGCGGACCTTCCGCCCGTTGCCGCCAGCGCCGGGGCCGCCCCGGACGGCATCGCCGCTGGCGTGCTGCGGGTTCCAGGCGTGTCCGGGACCGGATCCCCGGAGCATTTCCGGCGCGGCCTGCAGCCGTTCGCACGGCGCGTGCCGTCGCGCTGGAATTTCAGGCTCGACGAGGTCGCCACCGCCGAGCACGCCGCCGATACGGGTGTGTGGAAACCGGTCCAGCGCGCAGTTCGCGAGCGCAACTTCGATCTGGTGCTCGTCATCGAAGATTGCGCGGTTGCGCAGATACGCCACCAGGCGCTTGCCGAAATGATCCATATCCTGCGCGGCTACAGCGGCCTGCGCAGTGTAAGCAGTTACCTGCTTGAAGGTGGGCCCAACTTGCACTTGCGCGCGCAGCCTAGTGGCGTGCAATATCCTGTCAGCCATGTCCAGCGCAGCGACAGCCGCCAACTGGTGCTGTTTGCCACCGACGGCACGTCGCCACGCTGGCGCGATGGCAGCGCGCAGGCTTTCCTTTACCGCCTGGGCGCATTGACCTCGGTCAGCATCCTGCATCTGCTGCCCCAGCAGGCGTGGCGCCACACGGCGACCGGGCACCCCGAATTGATGATCCACGCGCAGCTGCCCGGCGCACGCAATACGCGTTTGCGGGCCACCATGCCGTGGTGGTTGCAGGGCAAGACCGGCGACGCGCCAATGCTGGTGCCGGTGTTGGGACTCGATGCCGCCACCGCCGGCGCGTGGGCGCGGACCATGAGCGCGCGCGGCGGTGCCTTCGTGCACGGGATCCTGCTCCCTTCGCCTGGCGCGCTGTCGGTCCGGATCACGGCCCTGGCCAAGCAGGCGCGCCCTGCAGCCGTTGCCGATCCGGCTGCCCTGGTCGCGAAGTACCGCGGCATGGTTTCCAAGCCGGCCTACGATCTCGCCGTCTTCCTCTCCACTATCGATCCACTGACAATTGCCATCATGCGGCTGGTACAGCGCGCCATGCTGCCCAAAAGCACTGACGAGGAGTTGTCCGAGCTCGTCGCCGGTGGTTTGCTGGCAAAAGTTGCACCAGCCGAAAGCGATGCCCCAGCGCAAGAGCGGCAGTACCGCTTCCGTCCGGGTGTCGCCACGGAATTGCAGAAGGCGCTGCGCCACAGCGAGCGCAGGGAGGTCGACCAGCAGTTGCTGCAGGTGGGCCGGTTCCTGGAACAGAACAGGGGGGATGGCGAACACTTCGAGGCGCTGTTCCCGATGCCCGAGGGAGGCGCGCGCCTGAGCCAGTGGTCGATGCCATTTGCCGAAGTGTCGCGTGGCGTGTTGAACGGCTATGCCCAACGGGGACGCGGCCAGGTGTCGCCGGTCAAGACGCCGGCGCAGGGGGACGGAACCTGCGCCAGCGCGGGTGGGCGCACGACCCTGCGCATCCTCCAGCTGTACGATATTCACATGGGGGAAGCCTGGGAAACGGAATTTTCGCGGGCACGTCCCGAACTGGGGGAAGCCTGGAGGGCGAACATGGAAACGTTGCTCGCCCATGGCGGTGTCGACGTGGTGTGCGTGTCGGGCGACCTGACCTGGCGCGGTGCGGCGAAAGAGTTTAAGGAAGTCGGCATGTTCCTCGACGCCACCCTTGCCATGCTCAAGCTCGGCAAGGACCGGCTTTTTGTCGTCCCAGGAAATCATGACATCACGCGGATCGGGGAAAAGGCGGCAAAGGGGCTGATCAGGACGTTGCCAGAGGGACTTGGCGAGGAGCAGCTGCAGTTCGTCAAAAAATCGCAAGAGAATTATCGCGATTGGCTCGCCTCATATTTGCCAGCAATCAGCGCCGCTACGCCAGGACCGCAGGCCGACTTCCGCATCACGCTCCAGGGATGGCGCGTGCCGGTCCATCTTATCGGGCTCGACAGTGAGTGGCTTGCCGATGTCCCGGGCGACGTGCCCCGCGTGACGCACGAGCAGATGGAGCAGGCACTCACAGGCGAGGACCAGCGGCCGCTCAAGGGCGCCGTGCTGGCATTGGCGCACCATACGCCCGATGCCCGGTTGAGCCAGAAGACCATGCGGATTGAGATGGCAGCCCGGGGCGTGACCGTGCTGATGCACGGGCATCGCAGCAACGCCGACGTGGCCTGGTCCATGCGCAACCGGATGTTCGAATGCTGGGGCCGGGGCATGTCCCTGCGCAGCGAAGAACCCATGCGCATGCATGCGGTCGAGCTGGACATCGCCAATTTGTCTGTGCCTGCAGTGCGGCGATACTGGTCGCGCGAGTGGGATGCGCTCACTGGGCAATGGGTGACCAGCCAGACCGATTACTGGGATGGGCATGGTGAAATCATGCACACGCGTTCGCTACCGCCGCAGGCTGCCGAAGCCTGTCCGCAGTTCGTGGGCCGCGAGCGCGAACTGGAACAGCTGACGCGGTGGTTCATGGGCCCTGCCAGCCGTCCGCAATTGGAAGGCGCCCAGTTGGGCTTTATTGAAGGGCCCGCGGGTATCGGCAAGACCGCCCTGGCCGAGCATTTTGCCGCCCATGTCTGGGCGCGGCAGCGAGGCGGCCCATGGGTGACCATTCCTGCCGGCTCCCGCATGGAAGCGAATGCGCAGCTGCTCAAGCGCTTGCCCACACTTGGGGCGCCCGATGCAGTCATGGCGGATGCCGCACGCTTTTTCGCCGAGAACGGGACGCTGCTCATCCTGGACGGGGTGGACAGCGGCAATCCTGAATCGTACAGCGTAGCAAAAGAGGTGATGAAGGCAATGGCGGGATGCCCGACCCTGTTGATCGGGCGCGAGTGTCCTGCTGAGCTTCGCGGAGTGCCGTTGCTGCGGCTCGAGCCGCTAGAGTCGCGGGAGGTCGTCGGAATACTGCAGTCGCTTGTAAAAGGCGCGTCTGAGGTGGAGAGGCGGCTCAGCGCGTTGGCCGACAAGTGGAATGGGGAAGCCGACGTGTTGGTATCTCAGGCCAAGGAACTGGCCAAGGAACTGGCCAAGGAGACGCCACTTGCAACGGCGGTGAGCTGGCTGTCGCGCATGATTGGCAGAGGCGCCTCGGCGCCGCCGTCGACGACGGCAAGCGTTGATGCCGATGATAGCGATGAAAAGTCCAGTTTCGAACGGGCGTTTGCGGAATGGTCGACGAGCGATGGACATAAACATGCCTGGAGTACGGCAATGGTTGCGCTCGCACACGGCCCCGAAACGTTCACCGTGTCACTGGGCGCCGCGCTCACTGGCATGGCCCCACCCTCTATCGGGTCAGATGCCGATATGACGGCGTACTTCGCCTTCCACACTTCTGCAGTGCAGGCGGGAATGCTCGAGGGGGACCGTGTACAGCCGCATTACCGCGCGCACCTGAGGGCACTCTGGTTCGAAATGGAAGAGCTTGTCCGCAAGCGCTGGTTCAGATGGGTTGCGGCGCGGCTCAGCGCCGCCGACACCCAGCGCGACGCTGCCTGGGATGAGCTCGATGCCACTTACGAGGGACTCGGCGAACTGATGCATTCGTGCTCCGAGGAGCAGGCCAGGGTGCTACGCGAAGCCTGTGTTCCGTATGCGCGCCGGCGCCATGCCACTGCGCCATTTATCATTTTGTGCGAACGGATGGTGGCCGGGCAAGATGCACACCATCATCCTGCGGACCCCTATTGGAGTTGGACGCTGGCGTTGCTCTTCCACGCAGCCGGGAACGCGCGCCAGGCGTTGGAAGTCATCCACGCTGCGCGCCTGTTATTTCCCTCCGAGGCCTGGACCGAATCAAATGTTGCCGACGTAGTGAAGCTGCGCATGGGGCTGGAGGGCAGCCACGCTGAGCCAGGCCCGGCCAGTGAGGATGGCTCTCACGCCCCTGCCGTTCCGCACCGCCTGTATGACAATATGCTGGCGCATCACCGTCATATTGTGCGGGCTGCATTGCAGGCGACGATATGGGCGAGCAGCAATCGGCAGCAGGCCGGTGTCGTTCGTCAGGCAGCCGGGACCGGCCTGACAACGTCATTGCTGGCCTATTTGGCCCAGTGTCACGCATCATCGAGCCTGGAGCCGCAGCCCTACATTGTGGTAGTGGATCGCTTGGTGTGTGCCGATGTCATCATGGCCCGTCTGGAACTTGGCGGAGCCGCAAGCATCGACTGCCGCTATCCTGCGTCCTCGCACGATTTGGCGGCCCTGCTAAAACAAGGCGACCCGGCAATCATCGTCACGACGCTGCAGAAGCTGCGCCAACTCCAGTCCGTGGTGTGTCCGCATAAATGCATCCTGGTCGCGTACGACATCCACCAAGTCGCGAACGAACTGGACGTCGGATTTCCCCGCGCAACCCGTATTGCATTCGTTTCGCAATCCTACTCAGAGGTGCTCGCCGACATGTTCGGGGATCAGATTGCAAGCTACAGTTTGAGTGACGCAATTGCTGACGGACTTCTGTTGCCCGTCAAACTGCGGCGGGTCACCCTGGAACACGTGCTGCCACCAGTTGGCGAGGAAATGGGGCAGAACGCCAGTGATTACGATGTGCTTGGACGTGTTGCCGATGTAGTGATCAACGGGCTGCAAGCATCCGGATCTCCAGGCAAGGATCTAGTGATTGTGGAGAACCTTCAGTCTGCCCTCGCCCTGCGCGATCATCTCGCTGTCCGGCTCGCGAAACACCCGCAGGTCGTCATCAACATCATCTCTGGTGAGCGAACAGAAAGCACGTACAGTTTTGACAGCGAAGAAGGCTCGGATGCCCTCCTTGTCATTCCTGTCGGGCGGCTGGCTGGAATCGACCTTGAAAAAGTCCGCAATTGCTACGTCGCTTGCACCATAAGCCCGTACGTCGAGCAGAAAATCGAATCGCTGATCAATCGGCGCAACCGGAGCAGCGATGCAGGCGGAATCATCGATATGGCGGAAAATAGCTGGGCCTCGATACACCTGGAAACCAAACAAGATACCGATTGATCCAAGCCTAGCTGCGGTCGATCTGGCTATTTTCCTTGCTGCCGCTGTTAGCCACCGCAAACATGATCCCGCAGCCGAGCGGGATGAGCGCGCCGATGATGGTCCAGATGGCGCCGATATTGGCAAGGACGGCCAGCTTCCACAGCGCCGCCAGCACGCCGCCCATCAGGACGACAAAACCAACCATATACATTCCCGCCCGTTTCATGATAATTTTCCTTGTGCAGGCCGTGGCCTGTGGGTGCAATAGCTACCCACAATACATAAGCGGCACCCCTGCCGTCTGTGTGCTGGCACAAGTTGCAGCCCATGATGGGGCGGCTGTGGCGCCGACGAGATATATCGACTTGGATCGCTCGATCCGGTGCGTGTACCGCCAATTCACAACAGGCTTCCGAGCCTGTCGGGCTACTCACAACTGCTTTCGTCGATTCCCACGCTTATACACCGGAGCCTGGAAACTGGCTATTGCTCCGGTTTCGCGGAAGATGTCGTTCACGACGGTACCATTATCGCCAAGCTCGGCACCATAGTCGTAGTCGACTCCGTTTCGTATGACGTTCGTATTCGCACCGGGAGCGCCTGCAGCGCCGGCGCCGAAGACGAGCGGAAGATCCAGAAAGAATATTCGAAGAGAATCAAGCAACTCAGACGCGAGCCGGGCACGCGCCTACACAGCAGGACATAGACACGTTCGAACGCGCGGCAAAAACGCCTACCGGGCTCGCCATCTACACGCGACGAGCAGAGACGTTAATGAACACCTTCATTAACGCAACGATCGAGTCGCGGAAGGCCAGGCTGGAAGTCGAATTCATGACCACGGCAATCGGCCAACAGCTGGCCGCCATCCTTGCCCATCAACGAGCGCGCAAAGGACTGGCCGGCTGGTTCAAGGACGTGAGCGCCAATCTGAGCGTGAATGTCCTGACGATCTTGCTCATTGCAGCGCTCGTTTTCGGATACCGACTCCTTGACAACTGGTTGAACCATCTGAGTTCGGAGACGGGTGTCAGTTCCACGGAAATCGTCGATCAAACCGCCCTTGCCGGCTGGACCGGCGATCCTGCCGTCGCCCCATCGGCTGATGCGCAGCACCCGGCCAACGCGCTCATGCCTCGCCTGCGAGCGCGCGTGGCGGCCGATTAGCCCGCCTTCGGCCGATCACGCCAGCCAACGCCGCGCCTGCGGCTTCTGCCATTGACGCCGCGCTGGACTTACCCCTGTCTCCGCCAGCACTGTAGAATCGCGTTCACCGGCATTTCAATAACGATAACAATACCTCCATGAACATCCCTGAAAAAATCCGCTCCATCAAGGCCTCGCTGTCCGAACGCAGCCGCGAGCGCAAGCGCCTGCGCGGCCCCGCCGACCTGAACTACGCCATCGCCGATTCGATCGAGATGCTCGACGCCACCGCCTGGCAAGCCCTGGCGGATCACTCCGGCTTCTTCATGTCCTTCGCCTACCTCAAGTCGCTCGAACAGGTACTGCCGCACAACCTGACGCCGCGCTACGCCCTGATCTACAGCGGCATCGGCGCCGAGCGCATGCCGGTGGCTGCCGTGTACATGCAGATCGCCGAGCTCAACCTGGCGCAGGCGCGGCCGGACAAGCGCCAAGCCGCGTCCACGCGCTCCGGCCCGCTCGACGAACTGGCGAAAAAGACCACCCAGCGCATCCTCAGCTGCGGCAACCTGCTGACCTTCGGCCAGCACGGCATCGCCCTCGCGCCCGGTGCCGATCCCAAGCTGGCCTGGCACGGCGTGGCCGAAGTGCTGTACCGCGTGCGCCAGGCCGACAAGCTGGTCGGCAAGACCCACTTCATCATGATCAAGGACTTGCACGCGCCCCACACCGATCACGCGGCGCATCTGGAACACCTGAGCTACCGCTACGTGGAAACCGAGCCGAACATGGTCCTGGCCCTGCACGACGACTGGAAGCACTACGACGACTACCTGGCCAGCCTGGCCTCCAAGTACCGCAGTGGCGTGCGCAACGCTGTCTTCAAGACGCTCGACGAGGCGGCCTGCACGCTGGAACAGCTGAGCGACCTGGATGCCGTGCAAGAGCAGATTCACGGGCTCTACAAGGAAGTGCAAGTCAACGCCGGCTTCCGCCCCTTCGAGCTGCGCCCCGAGTATTTCCCGGCGCTACAGAAGGCGGCCGGCGAGCGCTTCCGCTGCAGCGTGCTCAAGCGCGACGGCGAGATGCTGGGTTTCCTGATCTCGGTGGCCGATGGCGACACCTCGATTGCCTACCACATCGGCTTCAACCGCGCGGCCGCGGCCGACCTGCCGATCTATCTGCGCCTGCTGCACGCCGGCATCGCCGACGCCTTGTCGATGGGCTGCAAGCAGGTGTCGTTCGGCCGCACCGCGCTCGAACCGAAAGCGGCCCTGGGCGCCAAGCCGCAAACTTTCGGCATCCTGGTGCGCCACCGCCAGCCGGTGCTCAACAAGATGATCAAGCACCTGCTGCTGGGCATCGAGCATGATGACGCGCCCGAACGCAGTCCGTTCAAAAAGGCCGCCGCGAAGGCCGCCTGAAAAGTCAGTGCTTTTTGGTGGCCGGCGCGGATTGTAAGGGCATATATCTGGCGGCCTTGCTGTCCCACACGAAGACTTGCTTCCACTTGCTCTTCAGCGTTTTCATCTGGAGATCCGCGTACCCGTTGGTCTTGCTTGGAAGAACAGACAACACGTTCTGGTCTTCGGAGACATCCCGCTCCCGGGTGCCATCCTTGTTCCGTTCGCCGGCCAGATCCTTGTGGAAGGAGATCGGTTCCGACAGGATATTGACCAGCTTGCCGCCGTCGATCCGGAACAGGGACAGGGCTTCGAACGATGCCGCGCCGCCGGCATAAGCGTCATGCCATCCGAGGCGCAGGCCGATGGCCGTTTCCGTCGGCGTGATCTGGTACCGGGCGACATCGAAACGGCGATATTCTTCCGGCATCAGGTCGCTGTCTTCGCTGCCCGGGGTATTGAATTTCCCCTCCGGCCCCTCGATACCGGAAAATTTCCAGCTGGTCTTTATATCGTAAGGCTTTCCGTAACTGGCCACCAGCGTCGTCCCCGCACTTCCCGCCTGATATTCCACGACGCCCAGGTACACCGGTTTGTCGAGATAGTCAGGCGCCTGGCCGGGCTGGTCATATTTTTCACAGCTCGGCTCCTTGCGGGACTGCCGGTCCGATGCGAATTCCTTTTTGCTCCGGGAAAAACAGGCAATCACGACAAAGCTGTTGGCGCGATAAGGCCAGGTTTTCGCGCCGACCAGGGTGGCGAGCGACGCGTCGCGCCCGGGCGCAATCAAGGCGACCAGCGTATTTGCTGTCAGGCCGGGCGGAAGCGCCGTCCCGAATCCATCCGGTTTACCCTGCTGCGCATAGGCCAGCGACGAGCATGCCAACAACGTCAGTCCCGCAATTTCCTTGATTCGCATGTCACATCCATTTGATGAAGTCACGCGGCGACACTGCGCGTGGGCGCCGCGCTCCGCCAGCACCTGGCGGACCGCGATGATACGGCTGCGGCAGGCGTCGGCGCTACGTCTGCCAGGTGCGGCGCTATTTTCCGGCGCGCTGCTGCTTGTAATAGGTTTCCCAATTGACTTCCGCCAGATGAACCGGAGGAAAACCGGCACGCGTGATGGCATCGGCAACATTCGCCCGCAAATAAGGATAAACGATGTTCGGCAGGCCGATTCCCAGAAGCGGGGCCATTTGAGCGGTGGGAATGTTTTTGATGTCGAAAATAGCGGCTTGTTTCGCCATGACGATGTAGGCGGTTTTGCCATTGATCTTGTGCGTTACCGTGATGCTGACCCAGCCCTCGTAGGCCTCGCTCGCAATCTTTTCCGATCCGGCGTTCAGTTTCACATCGGTTTGAGGCGTTTTGTCGTTGTCGAGAAAAATGGCCGGTGAATTCGGCTGTTCGATCCGCAGCTCTTTCAAATACAGGCGTTGCACGCCGAATACCGGTTCGGCTTTGGCGTCGGCGGCCCAGGCGGCCGGGGTGACGAGCGCCGCCAGCAGTGCGGCTGCGGCGGCCGGGCGCAGTGCGCGCAGTTGCATGTTCATGTGTCGTTCCTTCAGTTGATGCTGCGAGTAAGCAAAGGCGCCGCCCCGCAGCGAAGGCAGTCAGTCCCGGCGCCGCAGGCGGCAGGTACCGATGGCCGCCAGGCCGGCCAGCAGCATGGCGTAGCTTGCCGGCTCCGGCACTGGCGCGGCGCTTCCCTGCGCGTAGCTGTAGGCGGCCCAGCCGATGGTGCCATGTCCAGCCGCTTGGCCGGTACTGAGCGTCGAGCGGTAATCGACCGTCCGCGCGCCGGAAAAGTTTTGGAGCTTGTCGTCGAATTGGTCCGGGGTGCCCGACTGGTCGAAGGCGCTGACATAGCCGTAGATCGACGCCACCGCGCGGCTGCTCTCGCCCAGGCCGTCATCAGCTTGCAGCGATACCGACAAGGTCAGCTTGAGCTGCGTGTTGGGCGAGAGCTCGAACATGCGCCAGTCCGAACCGAGCGCCGAGACACGGGCGCCGCCCGCCAGGCGCGAATCGCGGATCTGCGCGCTCGAACGCATGATGCCGTCCCCCACCATGGCCGCCGCCTCGCCGTAGGGTCTGCTCAGTTGCACGCTGCCCGGCCAAAAAATTTCCTGTAGTTCCCCACCATCGTTAAGGTTGGCGTTCATGGCAACGTCACGGTAGCCGAACTGCACCCACGGCGTGATCTGGTCGTTCGGATCGAGGTCGATCAGTTCGATCCGGACATTGCTGATCTGGACGGACGCGCTGGCGGCGCCGGTCTGGCCGGCAGCGCTACTGAGCGCGGCAGCCAGCGCGCAAGCGGTGAGGTGGGACTTGGATACGAGCATCGAAATTCTCCCCAAGAGTCATCGACTTCAAGGCAGGGCGGATGCACCTGCCCAGGCAAGCTTAACAGTTAACACTGCCAAAAATGCACGATTGCCAGCATTTGCCCACGTCGCGCTACAGCTGCCATGCGGCCGGCACGTGGCGTGTCCCGTCGATGCTCCCACTTCCTGTTGACACTACATGAAATTACGCGTATGCAGGGCCGACAACTGCTGCGCCTCGGCTTTCGAAAACCCCAGCCGCTCCAGGCGCGACTGGCGCCCCTCGGCCATGTCCACCATCAGCTGCTGCACGCGCAGGTAGCCGGCCGCAATCGCCGCTGGCGTCAGTTCTCCCGCCGCCAGCAGGATCAGCGCGTCGAACACTTCCTCGTTCAAGCCCGAGCTGGCCGCCAGCGCATCGTTGCGCGACTGGACCGCGTTGGCCAGGCGCGTGCGAAAGGCCGGCTCGCGTTCCAGCCGCGCCGCCAGGTGCGTCATGCCGAAGGCGACATGGCGCGCTTCGTCGCGCGCGGCCAGGCGCGCGATCTGGCGCGTGACCGGATCGGGCGCGCACGCGTGCAAAAAATGCAGCAGGCTCACAAAAGTCCCCTCCCCCAGCACCGACAGCAAGAATTCGGCCACCGAAAAATCCTGCTCGTCGAGCAGCGTCTTGAGCGAGCTTTGTCCGCCCGCCGTCGACAGGCCCGGCTCGCGGCCCTTGAGGCGCACGCGGCGCGTGAACACCTCGATGTGGCGCGCTTCGTCAGCCACCTGGATCGCCAGCACCGCCTGCACTTCGCGGAAATGCGGATGCACCTGCCCCAGAAAGCGCGCCGGCACCACCAGCGCCGCCACCTCGTTTTCGATCATGTAGGTCAGCACCTGCACCACTGCGTCTTCGACCATGTCGGGCAAGGTGAATTCGGCGTTCCAGTCGATCGCCGTCTCCGGATCCCACTGAGCCGCCGCGGCCTGCGCGTACAGGTCGGCCGCGCGTTCGGCCCACACGTCGTCCTTCTGGTCGAGACGGAACTGCATGGCCGGCGAGCCCGCCTCCACCGTCGCGCCGCGTGCCGCCAGGCCCCACTGGGCCTTGGCCTGCGCGGCGATGGCGCCTTCCACGCGCGGATCGGCGTGGCCGCTATGCAGCGCCGCGCGCCAGCGGCCCGCTTCAGCGCCGCCGCGCGTCACGCGCACCAATCTGCGCCCGTCCACCTCAAGCGCCGCGCACGGGTGCCCCTGGCTGCGGCACCAGGCCGTCAGCTGGCCGTCCCAGCCCGCGCCGCTGCCGGTGACGTCCAGCGCCTCGCCCGGCGCCAGCTGCTGCAAGCCATGCTTGACCAGCAGATGGGCGCCGGCGTCGAAGCCGAGATGCTCAATATCGATAGTCGGCTGCAAGGATCTTCCCTTCCGCATCGTAGAAGCGCTCGTCGTCCACCGCGCGCACCAGCGCGTCGTAACCGCTCACGCGCCCCGGCAGCCAGGTTTTCAAGCCTTCCAGTTCGAGCAGCGGACGCACGTCCGGATCGTCCCAGCTCATGGCCAGCAGCAGTTCGCCGAAGCGCGCGATCTTTTCCGCCGGCGCGCCGGGGCTGACCGTGAAGTTGCAATGGTCGAACGGCGCCGTGCGCGCCATGATCGCGGTGGCGCCGGCCGGCAGCAGGCCTTCGCGCGAGAACACCATGTGGTTACTGTCGATCATCCAGGCGGCGTCGATCTCGCCGGCCATCAGCGCCAGCGCGGCATCGCGTTCGCCGCCGATATGGTCGCCGTGCTTGCCGCCCAAAACGTCGAAACGGCGCGCCGTGTAATCGCGCCCGGCCAGCATGCCGTGCTGGCGCAGCAGGTCGAGCGGAATCAGGTGCGCCTGGGGCGAGTCGATGGCGCCGAAGCCGATCGTCTTGCCCTTCAACTGTTCCAGCGTGACCAGCGGACCGGTACGCGTGACCAGCACCGAGGTCAGGTCGCAATCGCTGTCGCGCATGGCCAGCGCCGTCACTTCCTGGCCGCGCGCGCGCGCCATGCGCTCGGCCCGCACCCACGCCAGCGGTGAATTCCAGGCCAGCGCAATGCTGCCGTCGAACTGCGCTTCGACCTGGCGCTCGTAGTTGGAGTACAGGATGTAATCGAATTCAAAGTCGTGGCGGCGGAAGTATTCCTTGAAGCCTTCCCAGATCGTCACGACTTTCGGTGCGTAGGCCACTGCGCCCATCATCAATGGTGTGTTCATCGCGCCTCCTTAACCGAAAACCGGCATGCCGCAAACGGCCTTGCCGATGAAGTCGAACAGCACGTCGGAGGTCGGCGCCATGACCGAGGCGGCACGCGCATCGCGGAAGTAGCGTTCGATGCCGACATCCTTGCGGAAGGCCGCGCCGCCGCACACGCGCATGGCGCTGTCGGTCACTTCCAGCGCCGCTTCGGCGGCCGCCGCCTTGACCTGCATCACGCGCAGCATGGCGTCCGGACGGTTGGCGGCCAGCGCGGCGAGGGTGTCGTCGCGCAGCGTGCGCACCATGTCGGCCTGGATGCGGGCACGCGCCAGGTAGGCGCGGATGGTCGGCAGTTCGGCCAGCGAGCTGCCCAGGTGTTCCAATTCGCTGCCGGCGGCGTGCGCGCAGGCCGCTTCCAGCACGGCGTCCATCTGGCCCAGCGAGGAAGAGGCGATCAGGGTCGAGAACACCGGCAGCACGGCGCCGATCATGATGTCGAAGCCGCCGCCGTCGACGCCCAGCATGGCGGCCGGCGCGACCCGCACGCCGGTGGCGCTGATGGGCGAGGAGCGGTTACCGCGCAAGCCCATGCCGTCGAACGCCTTCGGTTCGCTCAGGCCGGCGCTCTTGCTGTCGACCAGCCACAGGGTGCTGGCGCCTTCAAGGGCCACGGGCGCGGTCGACCAGACGTACGAATCGGCTTCGCCGGCGGCGGTGACCATCGATTTGCTGCCGTCGATGACGATGCTGTCGCCATCCTGGCGCGCCGTGCCGACCGGCGCCCAGAAGTGGCTGCGCGAGCCATTGTCGGACCAGGCCAGGGTGCTCAGGTGGCGGCCGCAAGCGACGTCGCGGCGCACGGTCTCGCTGGCGAATCTTTCCAGCACGGTTGCCGCGCACAGGTGCATGCAGACGATCATCGCCGTCGACGGGCAGGCCTTGGCCAGGCGCTCGATGAGCTGCGCAGCCTCCGGCAGGCCCAGGCCCATGCCGCCCACGTCCTTGCTGCTGACAAGGCCGAGCAGGCCGGCCTGGCCCAGCGCATCGATCGCGGCGCGCGGAAACTGGGCATCGCGGTCGGTGGCCGGCGCGGCCGGCAGGACGATGGTGGTGACTATGGTGTCGAGTGTTTGAAGGTAAGACATGGCATCCCTGTGAAAATGGCGGATCAATGCCGCCGGATGCGCGAACAGGGACAAGACAAGGAAGGCTCCGGACGGGAGCCGGGCAATGAAGCGCACCTCGACAAGTTCTGCTCGACCTGCCCGGCGGCAGCGCTTGGAAACGGTACTTTTGCCGCGTTTGCACATCGCACCAGCCGCACGCGGGCCGTCTGACCCGGTTCAGCGTTCCAGGGGAGCTGACATCGGCGTTACGGCGGGCTGGTTCAAGACAAACACAACAGTTGCCGCAGTCTATCAGAGTCGCGCCGCGCCCGGCAGGGGCGTTGCCCTTCCGGCGCAGTACACAGCCGCCGAAAAATCCGCTTGACCGCCTGTCATGTGTCAGATATTCTTTACAGGTGAAAGAAAATAAACCACTCATCGAGGGAGACCAGTTGCTGGCGATCCTGTCGGCACTTGCCAATCCGCACAGGCTGCGCATCATCGCGGCCCTGGCAGCGGGCGGACGCAATTACGTCAGCCAGCTTGCACGCGACATTGGCATCAGCCGGCCCTTGCTGCACCTGCATCTCCAGAAACTCGAACAAGCCGGCCTCGTTACCAGCCGCCTCGAACTGTCGCACGACGGCAAAGCGCTCAATTATTTTGAAACGGCCGCTTTCGCCGTGGCGCTGACACCCGAGGCGATTGCCGAGGCAGTGAAGTCCCTTACCACCAACCTTGAGAAATAGGCCAACACCATGTCCGAACACGTCTTTTTGATCACCATCGGCCTGCCGCTGGTCACCGTCCTGCTCATTTTCGGCATGAAGTATGTCGCCGCCATCGCGCAAGCGAAAGCGCGTCTGGCCAGCGACGAGGCTTACCGCCAGCTCGCCACCCAGGCCGCTGCGGCCCAGAGCGAAACGGCGGCCGCGCTGGCGGCCATCGGCGGCCATCTGGCGGAAGTGAAAACCCGCGTGGCCGCCGTCGAGAAGATGCTGCGCGACGTCGAGTAAGCGGCACCCGCCGATTCGATCATCTCACCAGGGAGAACACCATGCCGTACCAGCAAGGAATTGAACTCGGCGGCAAGGATGCGCAGCGCTGCGCGCGCATCGCCGGCGCGCTGTACCTCGTCATCATCGTCATCGGGCTGCTGGGCGAGACGCTGATCCGCAACAGCCTGGTGGTGGCCGGCAACGCGGCCGAGACGGCCCAGCGCATCGTGGCGTCGGAATGGCTGTGGCGCGTCGGCATCGCCGGCCAGTTATTGCTGCTGCTGTGCGCGGTCGGCTTGTCGCTGGCCTGGTACGTGCTGCTGCGTCCGGTGAACCGGAACCTGACCCTGCTGGCCATGTTCTTTGCGCTGGTGTCGCTGGCGGTCGAAAGCGTCAGCGCCCTGCAACTGCAAGGCGTCCTGACCCCGCTGCTGGCCGGCGCCCAGCTGGGCATGGACCTGCGGCAGGCGCAGGCGACGGCTTACCTGGCCATTGTCGGCCACTCGTACGCGTTCGCGGTGGCGCTGATGTTGTTCGGGGTCGAATGCATGATCGTCGGCCACCTGATCCGCAAATCGGGCTATTTCCCGGCTCCGGTCGGGGCGCTGATGCAGCTCGCCGGCCTGTGCTACCTGCTCAACACCTTCATCATGGTGCTCTCCCCTGCCCTGCACGGCGCGCTGTTCCCGGCGATCCTGGTGCCATCCTTCCTCGGCGAGAGCGCGTTCTGCCTGTGCCTGCTGTTCAAGGGCGTCGACATTGCGGCGTGGGAGCGCAGCGCCGCGCCGTCGCCATCACTCACCTTTCACTGACCGTAGCACACCACAAGGAGCCGCACCATGAACGACATGAGTACCCTGAGACTGTCCCTGTTAAGAGCGATGTACCTGCTGCTGGTGGTGGGGCTGGGCCTGACCATGTGGCCCACCATCATCGCCCCGCCGGCCGTGACGGCCAATGCCGGCAGCGTAGTGCGCTCGCTGCTCGGAGCGCTATGCCTGCTGTCGCTGCTGGGATTGCGCTATCCGCTGCGCATGCTGCCGCTGCTGCTGTTCGAGCTGGCCTGGAAGATCATCTGGGTGGTCGCCTTCGCCCTGCCGATGTGGATGGGACCGGGCCTGGACGCGTATGCCGCCGAGACCCTGTTCGCCTGCGTCCTCGGCATCGTGCTGGTGCCGCTGGTACTGCCGTGGGGCTACATCGCGCGTGAATATGTGCGGGCGCCGGGCACGCCGTGGTCGGCCAGCGTGCGCTGAGACCGGGATGCGCGCGGCATCGTGCGCCAGCCCGGCCGCACGATGCCGCATCGGCGTTCACAAGAGCATGCCCAGGCTGTCGCTGTGGCCGAAGGCGTCATACCAGAGTGCGGCGCTGGCGCCGCTGATCCCGATGCCGCCGGGATCGCTTGCATAGAGCAGCGCAAGAGCGCCGCCGGCCGGACTGTCGTCCGACGCCAGGCGGAACTGGTCGAGCTGCGCGCCGGGATGCCATGTATCCGGCATCGCATCGAATGCGGCGAGCAGCGCCAGCAAGTCGTAGAGCACGACCGTGCCGGCCGCGCCGGCGTCGTTCACTTGCAGCCGGAAGCTGTCCGGCGCCGGACGCTCGTACCAGCCGGCCAGCAGCATGCCCTCGGCCGCGCCGGTCATGAGCATCAGGTCGCTGCCCGAGCGGCTCAGCCCCACATCCGTTTCGCCGATGCCGCCGCCCAGGGAGATGGTGGCCATGCCGCGCGCGCACAAGTTCACCGTATCGAGGCCATCGCCGCGATTGAAGGCGATGGTGAAATCGGCGCCCCAGGCGGTGATGTTGTCGTTGCCCGTCCCGCCGACGTACAGGCTCTGCCCCGCCCCTTCGATCAGGTCGTCGCCGGCGCCACCGTCGAGCAGGTTATTGCCGCGCACATCCTGCAGCAGGTCGCCGCCATCCTGGCCGAACAGCAGGTCGGCGCCCTCGCGGCCGTGCAGGATGTCGTTGGCCTGGCCGCCGATGACTACCTCGAAAGCGCTGCCTTCCCCGGCGTACTCGCCCGTCCACAGGGTGGACAGCAATTCATCCTCCGGCAGGAACCAGTATGCGGTGGCGCCATCGTCCCCGCTCAGGATCATGGCTTCCATGTCGACGTCTGCCGATGCCTGCGACAGGGAGGCAAAGGCGGCGGACACGGCCGCGCTCTGGTCCATGTTCCAAAGCACGAACATGCAGTAATCGGGGTCGCCCGCGTACAGGGCGTCGAGAGGGCTGCGTACGGTGGTGGTCATGAGTTCTCCAAGAAAAGGCGACGCGGGTCGCGGGCGGCCGGGCCGGCCGGCACCCGGTATCAGCTTGACACCCGATAAATATAACTTTTCATTGGGAAACTTTATGGACGCAGGTCACTCATGCGATATGAAAATGTTGATACGTGACAATTTGAACCGCTTGAGTCCGCGGCCATGGGCGCCGGGCCAGCGAAACCGGTGCGCTGCGCGCCCGGCAAATGCGCTCACGCGCGTTTCAATGCGCATGGCGGTAATGGATACGCGGGCAGCCATGGCGCCGAACATGCGACAGTCGGCATTTGCTGGAAGAAGGACCATGCCGGCACACCGTCCTTGTTGAGCAGCAGCGACGCCGCTGCCGCCGGATCAATCCTTTTTCTTCATCAGCCCGGCAAGGGCCGCAAACGGGTTGTGGGTGGCCGGCGCCACCTCGGCCGACAGCAGCCCGGCGCCGCGGTCCGCTTCCAGGTAGCGCGAGTGCTCGTTGTCGTGGCAGTACAGGCACAGCAGCTCCCAGTTGCTGCCATCGGGCGGGTTGTTGTCGTGGTTGTGGTCGCGGTGGTGCACGGTCAGCTGCGACACGTTCGCATTGGTGAACTCGCGCATGCAGCGCCCGCAAATCCACGGATACATCTTCAGGGAACGCGCACGGTAGCCGGATTCGCGCGTTTCCGCCGCCTTGCGGGCCTCGGCCACGATCTTGTCGAGGCGGGCGGCGTCGGGTTTTTTAGGCAATGTCATACACAGGGCTTTCTATCACGTTGCCGCATGCTGCGGCAGAAAGCGGATTGTCGCAGAGTTTGCGGCGGGGGTCGAGCGGATCGGGCTGCTCGCCCGGCGTATCGGCCATCGCAATATCACCGGAAAACAGGCAATCTGTGGCCGCCAGAAGACATCATTTTCACTCATTCAGCAAGCCGCCCACTGCCTTGGCACTGTCCGGACCACCCATCAAGCCGGCCAACTTTCGATCGGAGACAGGCATTGCCTGCCCGCATTGCGATGCAAGTGGTATGGAAGACCGTCCCATCATGCCGGCCTGGCCCTGCTGCGGCCGGAAAAACGTCCATGGCCAAGTGGTCTTGTCGGGCTGCCCTTGCAAGCCCAAAGCATCTCGCCGTTTGCCGGATTTTACTTGGTCAATAATCCATTCCGCCGCCCCATCTGTTCTTACCAGCCCTCAAGTTAGATTGCGTTTCACCTCTGTTGACCTCGCTTTAATAGACGGTAATACTGCAACATCCCCGACGATCTGTTCCAGATCCCGTCCTATCAACCCAATACAAGTCCTGAGTGAAATATTTGCCTGCCGCGATATTTCGATACCAAACCATCACCCACATTGGAAGCGCTCCCATCACCAGCATCCACCCAGACACACAATCGCTCAAGCAACGTCTCCCCCTTGTGACGGTACCCATGCGGGTGCTGCACAGCGGGTTTTCGCGGGAGCCGGCCAGGCGGCCGGTTCCGACCACTGCGCATCGCGCATCAACCACAAAGGCCGCCGCCATGCATCATCGTCCAGCGCAGGCAACGGCCACTTTCCAC
Source organism: Massilia sp. DJPM01 (assembly GCF_030348125.1). Taxonomy (NCBI): domain Bacteria; kingdom Pseudomonadati; phylum Pseudomonadota; class Betaproteobacteria; order Burkholderiales; family Oxalobacteraceae; genus Massilia; species Massilia sp. DJPM01. The sequence goes on along the minus strand of NZ_JAQOZV010000010.1, from coordinate 137,379 downwards.
GAGGTGACCGCACCATGAAAAAACTGCTTCAATTCCTCTCGCTCGGCGTGCTCGGCATCGGTTTGCTGAGCGGCTTCAGCGGCACAACATCCGGCAGCGCCGCCATCGGCACACCCAGAGCCACCACGCTGGCCTCGACGCTGCCCTCCTCCTCGGCGCCCTCGAGCACCGAGTGGACCTTCTGCGCCAACGAAAATGGCGACTGCATCTTCACCGGCAACCAGACGGTGCGCTTTGGCGCCGGCTCCAGCTTCACCAGCAAGAAGTTCGACTGGGCCGCATCCTGCAATAGCGGCACTTTCGGCGTCGATCCGGCTCCTGGCGTGGCCAAGCACTGCGAAATCACCAGCAGCTTCGCGTTTTGCGCCAATGAAAACGGCCAGTGCGGCTTCGGCGACACCGAAACCGTGCGCTTCGGGGCCGGCAACACCTACCTCACGCAAACCGTGACCGGCGGCGCCGCCTGCACCACGGCAAACTTTGGCGATCCCCTGCCCGGCACGGCCAAGCACTGCGACCGCGCGCCCACCAGCTGGACCCGCTGCGCCACGGAGAACGGGCGCTGCAATTTCAGCGGCACCCAGGTGCTGCTGTACGGCGCCAATGGCAAGTTCTTCACCAGGACCTTGAGCAACGGCGCCGACTGCAACAGCGGCGTGTTCGGCGACCCGATTCCGGGCGTGCCGAAACGCTGCTACCTGCCCGGCGTGCCGATGCCGTCCGGCTCCACCCCGCCCCCCGATACGGGCACCTGGAACCAGCTGACCACCTTCAAGCTGGTCAACGGCACGCGCGGACAATATCCGGACAGCCAGGTGTACTGGGCCATCATCGGCAAGGACTGGACCAGCGGCAAATTCGTCCACGTCGACGCGGCCGGCCGCTTCGTGCCGATGGCGCTCAGCGATAATGGCGCACTGAGCAAGAACGGCAAGCCCTACACCAATTACTTCCACACCATTGCCCAGCTCAAGTCGATCACCATCCCGCCGCTCAACTCGGCGCGCCTGTTGCTCAGCGTCGGCAGCCCGATGTACATCCAGGTCAATGCCGACGTCAACGGCAACCTCGGCTACGCCGGCGCCAACATCGAAAATCCCTCCGATCCGAATATCGATGTCTACTTCGATTTCGTCGAGATGGCGATCGTGCCCAAGGGCGGCTTCTTCGGCAACACCACCCGGGTCGACCACTTCGGCTTCCCCGTGACCTTGCGCCTGCAGGGCCTGGGCGGCTACGACCAGACCGTGGGTGAAACCGAAACGCGCGCCGCGCTGATCTCGCAATTCGTGGCCAACGCACCGGCCCAATTCAAGGGCCTCGGCCAGGCGCCCTACGCGCCCTACCGCATTATCGCCCCGGCCCACGCCAGCTTCAACAATGGCGGCGCCAACGCGACTTACCTCGACGGCTACATCAATACCATCTGGAACAAATACACCAACCAGAAACTGGTCTTCACCAACCAGCAAGGCACTTTCAGCGGCCAGGTGGTCAACGGCGTGTTCGAGTTCACCGATGGCGCCGGCACCTACAGAGTGCGCAAGCCGACCACCGCGATGGCGCTGCTCGGCAGCGGCACCCTGGCCGACGCCAGCGGCACTGTCGGCGGCACGCCGGCCTACGACAAGCAATTGCAGATCCAGGCGCAGCTGTGCGCGGCAATCAACCGCCACGTGGTGGAAGATCCGGCGCACTGGGGCAACGCGGCTTACTTCTACCCGGCCGGCCAGGCGGCCAACTGGTATGCCAAGTTCTGGCACGACCACAGCATCAACAAGCTGGCCTATGGCTTCGCCTACGACGATGTGTGGAATTACAGCTCGTCGCTGCATACCACCGCGCCGACCACGGCCACCGTGACCATCGGCTGGTAAGCCGCGCCGGGGCGGCCGGCGGCCGCCCTTCCCTCTTTTTTACGGATACCGACATGAAGAGTTTATTGAAATATATGGGCATGGCAGCCATCGGCGGCGCCATCCTGGCCGGCTGCGGCGGCGGTGCGTCCGACAGCGCCCCGGCCAACAGCAGCGCCGCCCGGCCCAGCGCCATGACGCTCGACGCGGCGGCCAGCGCCAGCCCCGGGGAAGCCGAGGGCGTCGGCACGGCCGCCGGCGTATCGGCCGCCGTGGCGCCGTGCAACGCCGTCACCTGGAGCGCGGGCATCAACTACCCGCTGGGCACGGTGGTGTTGTACGCGCCGAATGGACTCTACTACAAGGTGGTACAGGTCGCCGGCAATGGCAGCGATGGCACCACGCCCACGATCAGCACCTGGTACTGGGCCCAGACCACGTGCGGCGTCGCCGCAGCGAAGAAGATCGCCGCCGGCTACTACCCGAACTGGACTCCATCGCCGCTGCGCATCCGCGACGTCAATCCGCGCTATAACCTGATCTACCTGTTCGCCGCCACCCCGGTGGGCGGCCCGCCGGGCAGCACCGGCGCCGTCACCTGGAGCGCGCCCGGCAACGGCCGTGGTGCGGCGACCAAGCTGAAAGCCGACATCCAGTACGCGCGCAGCACGCAAGGACGCAAGATCATCCTGTCGGTCGGCGGCGCCGGCAACGGCATGAGCTTCCCGAACCGCACGAAATCGCAGACCTTCGTCAACAGCATCGCCGCCATCCACGCGCAGCTGGGCGGCATCGACGGCATGGACTGGAACACCTTCGAAGGCAACCAGACACCCGACACTGGCGAAATGATCTGGATCAGCCTGGAATTGAAAAAGCGCTTTCCGGGCTTCATCATTTCCGCGCCGCCGGCGCCATGGAATCCGGTCGACAAGGAATTCTGCCGCGCGATGGTGGCCGCCGGCGCGCTCGACTACGCCGCGCCGCAATACTACGACGGGCCCGATCTCGCCAGTCCGGCGTATGTGGTGGAGAACATCAAGCAGTGGGTCAGCCTGCTGGGCGCGAGCCATGTGGTGGTCGGCTTCGGCATCGATCACGCGACCAATTACATGACCCGCGAGCAGGCCATCACAACCTGGAAGCAGGTCAAGGCCAACCATCCGGACATTCGCGGCGGCTTCGACTGGAGTATTCATACCGATGAAGCGCAGGGCTGGCCCTTTGCCAACGGCGTTGCGCCGCTGATCAACCCGTAATCGTCATCGTTCCCGCGCCAAGGCGGGAACGACAACGGCTTATCGCGGAGCGCTCGCCCGCTGCGGATCGATCCGCGACAGCCACCATGCGCCATGGCGGAACGTGTAGTCGAACGGACCGCTGCGCACCACACTATCTTCCTTGGGCGCACCCGCGCCTTGCTTGCCGGCGGCGATTGCCGGCAAGCCTTTTTGGGCCGCCCCGGCCTTGAAATAGATATCGTGCAAGGTCTTTACCAGCGCCGGCAAACGCGCATCGTCCTGCGCATAGGGCACGCATGCATCCTGCTTGACGCAGACCGTCACGGGGAACGCGACAAAGCGCGCAAACCGGTCCGCCTGCTGCTCTTCCACATAAGTGTTGACCCAGCTTGAGGCATCGGCAACGTCGAGCGCAGCCTTGGAAATAGCCGCGATCTCGCTCAGGATGCCCTGACGCATGCTGTTCCTGGCCGTATACACGCCCTTGACTGGACGCAGCACATCATCGACCCGCCACTGGCCGCCTTCCCGCACCACCACGTAGCGCATCGTGCGCCGTGAATCGGCCGCCTTGGGAAACACCCTGAACGACACATCCACCGCGTTCGCCCCGACCGGCCTGGCCGTGAAGCCGGACGACGCCAAGGTCAGGTCCGCATCGCTGTCCTGGGCATCGAGAAACATGTCGGCATCGGCGCCATAGCCGCACATATCGTCCCCGCGCGCCACCTTTCGGCACGCGAAGTCATTGTCCGCGAGCAGCTTGCGCGCACCAGCCGAATAGAAAGCGCCGCTGTCCAGATAACGTTTCCTCGCCGCCGCCTCATTGGCGAAGTAGTCGCGGTAAAACGCCGTGATCAGCGCGACCGGCGTGCTTGCCGCCGGCACGCTGGCGGCCGGCGCGGCCAGCACGCCGGCGCTGTGGGCAAGTGCGCCACACAGCGCCGCCGCAAGAACGCGGTTCTTGTAGCGTGGCATGTCAGCGCGCCAGATGCTGGTCGAGCCATTGCTTGACCGTGTTATGCCACAGTACCGAATTGGCTGGCTTCAAGACCCAGTGATTCTCGTCCGGGAACACCAGCAGCTTGCTTTCGATACCCTGGCGCTGCAGCGCGGTAAAGGTGCCGAGCGCCTGCGAGGTCGGAATGCGGAAATCCAGGTCGCCCTGCACCACCAGCATCGGCGTCTTCCAGTTCTTCACGAAATGCACCGGATTGAATTGCTCGTACGCCGCCGCGTTGTCCAGGTAAGTTCCCTTGTTTTCCCACTCGGTGAACCACAGTTCCTCGGTCGCGTATGCCATGCCGCGCGTATCGAACACGCCGTCGTGGTTGACCAGGCAGCGGAAACCGTCCGACCAGTTGCCGGCGATCCAGTTCATCATGTAGCCGCCGTAGGACGCGCCCAGCGCGCAGCTGCGCTCGCGGTCCAGCCATGGGAATTTCTTCACCGCCGCATCGAGCCCCTTCTTCAAGTCTTCCAGCGGCGCGCCGCCCCAGTCACCGCTGATCGAGTCGGTGAACGCCTGGCCGTAGCCGGTGGAGCCGTGGAAGTCGATGAACACCGTCGCGTAACCGGCACCGGCGTAGGTCTGCGGATTCCAGCGGTAGCTCCACGCATTGCCGAAGCTGCCCTGCGGGCCGCCGTGCACCAGGAAAGCGACCGGATACTTGGCGCCGGGGGTGGCGTTCCACGGCTTCATCACATGGCCGTAGACGGTCTCGCCCTTGGCGCCGGTGAAGGAAAACTGCTCGGACTCGCCGAAGCGCACGTCCGCCAGCAATTCGCTGTTCAACTGTGTGAGCTGGGTTGGCGCGGCGCCGTTGCTGCTCTTGAACAGTTGCGCACCCGATTGCAGATGAGCCTGCGCCATCACCACCGTCTTGCCGCGCGTATCGAAAGCGCTGACATAGCCCTTGTCGCTGAGGGGCGTGACCTTGCCGCTGGCCGCATCGATCGAGAACAGGCGATGCTGTCCGACGTCGTCGGCCGTGGCCAGCAGGGCCTTGCCATCGTCGCGCCACTTGTAGTCGGCGATGGAGCGGTCCCAGCTCTCCGCCAGGACGCGCTTCTTGCCGCTGGCGACATCCATCAGCACCATGCGGAAACGGTCGGCCTCGAAGCCGGGCCGGCTCATGGCCAGGTAGGCCAGCGTCTTGCCGTCCGGTGAAAACGCCGGTTTGCTGTCCCAGGCCGGATTATCGGCGCTCAGGTTGCGCGGCTCGGCGCCGCCGGCGGCATTGGCCTGGTATATATCGAAATTGGTGGACCAGGCTTCGGTCTTGCCGGCCACGCGCACGCCGAATACCACGCTTTTCCCATCCGGGCTGAAGCGGTATTCCTCGCGGTCGCCGAACGGTTTCGAGGGCACGTCGCCATCGATGCTGCCCGACAGGCTCACCGGCGCCGCGCTGACCTTGCCGCTGGCATCGAGCGGGGCCGAGTACAGCACGCTGTTGCGGCCGTCCGCCCAGGTATCCCAGTGACGCACGAACAGGCGGTCGTAGACCTTGCCGCTGGCCTTGTTCTTGGCCTTCTCGTCCATGCGTGTCTTGGTGCAAGCCAGGTCGGTGCAATCGCGGAACACGGCCAGGCTCATCGCCAGACGGTCGCCCGCCGGCGACAGGCGGAAATTCTCGACGTCGAGCGGCAGGTCGGTAACCTTGACGGCCGCGCCGCCAGCGGCCGGCTGGCGCCACACCTGCGACGAACCCGAGCGGGCCGACAGGAAATAGATGGCATCGCCTTTGGCCGACCATTCCGGATCGGTGCTGTTGGACTCGCCTTCGGTCAGCCTGACCGGGGTGGGCTTGGCGCTACGCAAGTCGATCATCCAGAGCTGGGTGTTGCCGCGGTTTTTCTCCATATTGGTGCTGCGCACCGTGTACACCACGCGCGAGGCGTCGGGCGAGAGGGCTGGCGCGCCGACCCGTTCCATCCTCACCAAGTCGTCGATGCTGAAACCACGCGGCGCGGCCAGCGCGCTACCGGCGGCCAGTGTGGCCGCTCCCAATATGAACAAACGTCCCATCATTGCAATGTCCCCAAGAGTCATGAAAGTGCCAGCAGAACCACATGGCCCCGGCATCATACCAAGTTCGATTGCGCTGGGCAGCTAAAAACGTGTCTTCCAGCCAAGCACCGACATGGAGGCGGGGCTGCAGAGCCCATCCTACAACCGTCGTAAAACGTCCTACAACCGGGGTCAGAGCTCTTATTAGCAACAATTTTGTTGCCAATTAAAGCTCTGAACCCCAATCGCGTTCCCCAGTCGTTTCGGAGTATCAGCGCGTGCCGTATTCGCGACCAAACCGTCGCGTTAACGCAAAACCGAACCGGGGTCTGACCTCTGATTAGAAATCTTTCTAATCAGAGGTCAGACCCCGGTTCGGCTGTTGACATGCTCCGGCATTGACCGGAGGCAGCCAGTCTTAGCGTTTGATGCCGGTCACTTCCACTTCGACCCTGCGGTTCGGTTGCAGGCAGCCGATCAGCGCGGCGCGCGGCGCCACACCGGTGCAGGCCTCGACCTGGTCCGCTTCGCCCTTGCCGGCGCTGACGATGTCGCCCGCAAAACCCTTGCCCAGGATGTACTCGCGCACCGTCGCGGCGCGCTTTTCCGACAGCGGCTGGTTGTACGCTTCCGTCCCCAGGCGGTCGGTGTAGCCGGTCAGCTTGATGCCGGAAATCTGCGCATACACGCCATCGAGCTTGATCATCATGCTGTCGATGCGCGCGCGTCCCGCTGGCAGCAAATCAGGCAAGCCCGATTTATCGAAACGGAACAAGGCATCGGCCGCCAGGGTCAGCTTCTCGACCACCACAGCCGGCGCCGCACCCGGTACCGGGGCCGCCGCTACCGCCACCGGTGCACCGCCGCAAGCGGCAGCCGAGGCCTGCGCCGCTTGCAGATTGTCTTCGGCGATCTGGATGTACGGGTTGGCATGGCGCCAGCCTTGCTGATTGAATTCGTTCCCGGCATGCACCAGTTCGACTTCGGCGCAAGCGACCTTCTGCGCCGCGCAGCTGAAGCCTGCGCCGCTCTTGACTGCGCCGAAGCGCGCCCACAGGTCGTCGCGCAGCTTGGCCGCGTCGTTCACCAGCGGGGTCTGGTCGCCCGGATTGGGCGTGGCGCCCGTTTCCAGCGCGCCCACGATGGCAGCACCCTGCGCCAAAGCTTGCTGCGGGAAGGCGGAACGGTCGTTGCGGGTGTATTCATGCAGCGACACGTCGAGCCAGCACTGCGCCTTCGACAGATAGTAATTGCTGACCGGGACACCCTTGTCGTTGAGCGCTTTGACGCGCTGCTGCAAGGCCTTGTAGCCAGCCTGGTCGGCCACGATCGCCTGGTCGGAGATGCGCTCCGCCGGCGCGGTCAGCGTTTGCGCAAAGGCGCCTTGAACGGCAAGGGCCATGGCGGCGAACAGCACAACGCGCGGGCGGGAAATAATGGTTGGTTTCATTGTCATTCTCATGTCAGGAAATTAGCGGGCCAGCGCGCGATTCGCGTCCGGGTCCTTGCCTTTGAATACATTTTCGTCAAACTTGAAGCGCAGGCGCACAAACCATCCCTTGGAGGTGTAGTCCGCGGCACTCAGATCGCGTTCGCGGAAACCGCTCACGTTGTAGCCCGCCGACAGCCACAGGTTTTCCTTGACCAGGTAGCCGACTTCGACCCCGCGCGCATACTGGCTGCTGCCCTTGTTCTGCGGACTGTGCAGATAGGCGGCGAGCACGCCGATATCCCAGTTTTCGGTGATGTCGTACACCACGCGGCCCGATGCCATCCAGGCGCTGTAGGTCTGCTGGCCCTGCGGCAGGTTGCGTTCGCGGCTGGTCTTGGCGGCCAGGCGCCCGGTGCTCCACCACGGACGGCTAGGATGGTAGTCGAGGTGGGTCGAGACGATGTGCGCGGCATAGTTGTCGCCATCGGCACGGGCACCGTCGCGCACGTTCTTGTACTCGTAGCGCGCCAAACCGTTGAACTGGTTGCGGTCGACCGGACGCCAGGCGACACCGAGCTGCGCGCGTTCCTGCAGGCTGTTGGCCAGCGGCTTGCCGCTCAGGTCGTCGTTGTTGCGCGCCAGCAGGGCGTAGTTGCGGGCCAGGACGGTCCAGTCGCGGTCGAGCTTGCGCACGAAGGAGAGCGTGTTGAGCCACTGGTCCTGCGACTGGTTGCCGATGTCGCCCGGGCTGTCGAACAGGCGGCGCCATTCGAGCTTGACCGAAGCCTTCCACAGCGGGTTGGCGGTGTAGTCGAGCGCCGTCGCCAGGGCCACGCCCTTTTGCTGGCGGCCGTCGAACACGTGCAGGTATTCCGCATTGGTGCTCACTGCCAGGCCTTCGGAAAGGTTCCAGGTGTTGCGCGCACCGCTGGCCAGTTGCAGGTCGCGCCCGTCGGCCAGTTGGGTGTCGATGGAATCGCGCAGGCGGTATTCGGAGAAGATGCTGGCGCCCGGCAGGTAGGTCGATTCGACACCGGCCACAAACGCATTGCTCTTCTCGGCAGGATTCAAGGCGTAGCGCGATGCGAGACCGGTCTGGTTCTCGTAGCGCGCATACGCACGGCTGCGCTCGGACAATTGATACTGCGCGCCCAGCTCGTAACGCTTCTGGTCGCTGCTTGATACGCCATGTTCGATCACGCCGGTCAGAGTCAGCGAATCGGTCGCCTTGTACTGCGCGCCAATCGCCACCGTGTTGGCATCCAAGGTGCCGCGCGTACCCGGCGTGGTGGTCGCGCCGACCGGTGCGAAGGCGGTAATGGTGCTGCCGTTGACCGGGCTGATCGCGCTGTTGGTATTGCCGAAGCCGAAGAAGCCGCCGCTCGGATTCAAGCCGTTGGCGTTCGACACCACGCCGGTGTTGCTGGCCATGCCGACCTGGTTGCGCAGCTCGCCCTCTTCCTTCATGTGTTGCAGCGAGAAGTCCAGGGTCAGGCGCGGATCGGCCTTCCACAGCATGCCGACACGCACGGCATCGCGCTGGGCCACAACCTGCTGGTCGCGGCTTTGCAGCGCGCTGCCGTACACCGTGGTGGTGGACGTGAATTTGGCGCTGACATTCACGCCGGCATCGCTGTGGCCGGGGCTGATGCCAGCCGCGGTGTTGTTGAATTCATCATCGGCACGCTGCCAGTAGGCACGCATGTCGACAGCGTCGCTCTTGTGCGACAGCGCCACGCGCGCAGCCTGGCCCGACGCTGAGCTCGACAGCTCGCCCGCCTGCCCGCTCGGGGTGGTGAACACTTGTCCGTTGGCCGTGTAGCTGGTCGATTCGCTCTGCGCGAATTCGGCCACGATGCTGGTTTTTGGCGCCAGTTGCACGCTCGCGTTGACGCTGTGCAAGCGGTAAGGCGATTGCGGATTCTTGTCGTCCACCGCAGCCATGCCGACGCTGATGCTGTCGGTCAGGCGGTATTCGCCATTGACGCCCATCACCCAGAACTCGTCGCCGCCCTGCTCCACTTCGTACGTCACGCGGATCGATTGCGGGTCGCCTTCGGGCGTGAGCGATGGCACGGCCTGCTTGAACAGGATGCGGCCCGAAAACGGCTCGAAGCTGTAGTCATCCAGGCGGCGCATTGGCGTGACCTGCTTGACCAGGTCGGTCTGGTTCTTGTCGCGCACGATCAGTTCGACGCGCTCGGAATTGGTCAGCGCGCCATTGTTGCGCACGGCGAACGGTCCCGAGCTGCCGTTGGCACGGTATTCTTCGATGACCTGCTTGGCATTGTCGTGGAAGGCAAAGCCGCCCAGGTTGCCGCGTTTCAGGTCCCAGTTGCCGCGCAGGCCGGTGGCGGTGCGCTGGTACTGGCCGAGCTTGCGCGCTTCCATGCCCGTGTTCGGGCCGGGAACCGACGACATGCTGCCTTCGCTGGTCGAAAAATCGCCGTACAGCACATAGCTTTTCTTGTCGTCGACGCGCACGTACAGGCGGCCGGCCGAGCGGGCGTCGAACGCGGTAGTGGCACTGTCGCCGTAGACCGGGTAGAACTCGTTCGGATTGATGTCGCGCTGCAGCTTTTCCTTGGTCTGCTGGTCCGAATCGTAGGCGGCCGTCAACAGCTTGCTGCCGAGGATGGTGCCTTTGACGAAGAACGCGGTGCGGGCGCTGGCGTTGGCCTTGCCGCTGTTGAACTGGCGGCTCCAGCGCGTGATGTCTTGTTCAAAGCCATCGTTAAAGCGCGCTGGCGCCAGGTCGCCGGCGTTCAGGCGGCGCTTGCTGATGACGCCTTCGATCAAGCCCACGGCCAGCATCTGGCGCAGTTCCGGAACGAAGGTAATCACACCCTGGGTGCTGATCTTGCCACCGTCAACGCGCAGCAAGACTTCCTGCGCGGCGGCCGGGGCCAGCAGGCGGAACTGCGCCTTGCCGTTTTTTACGCGCAGCTGCACGCCGGGCGTGACCTTGTCGGCGTCGCCGCTTTGCGGGCCGAGTGCATCGGTGGCGCTGCCGTCGAGCAGGATGCGCCCGGCCGACGCTTCCAAGGTCAGCAGCACGTCATCGGCCAGCGGCTGGCCATCGTCGCCCAGCACCTGCACGCTCACGCGCACCGGCGACTGGCCGTCGGCCGGCACACCGTCGCGGTCGGTTTCGACCAGGATGCGCGCGACCCTGGCGCTAGCATCGAGACGCCCTACGGGACGCCCTACGGGACGCCCTACGGGACGCCCGCTCCACAGTTGCGGCGCCGCCATCTGGGCACGCAGGCCGGCATCGGCCCGGGCCGATGGCAGCGCTTGCGCGCCGGCATTCGGGAAAGCGCAGGCCACCGCCAGCGCACCCGCCAGCAGGCGACCGGTGCCGCGGCGTTGAATAAGAAGAAGTTTTTTGTTCGTCATGGTGTTCGTCTGGGCCAGGCGGGATGGTTGCTTATTGCGCACGGGCTTCTCCCGCGCCGGCAGGGATTGCTCCCTGGCGTGGCTTGACCAGTTCCTGGTTGGCGCTGTCGGTCGCCTGCCGCGGCGCGGCAGGTGCTTTGCTGTCGAACTTCAGGCCTGGCAGGCGGATCGCTTCCGTTTCCGGCGCGCGTCCCCCACCCTGGCTGCGGCGGGCTTTCACCTGCTCGATGACCGGCGCCGAGCACGAACCCTCGGCAAAGTCACCGCGCAGCAGTTCGCCATTCTTGGTGTCCAGCCAGATGCTGTTGGCATCGCCCAGGTTGCGGTTGCTGGTCGTGGTCAAGCGGCTGCCGCGTGGCAAGGTCAAACTGTCGGCCTTGAGCACGTGCGATTTCGGGGAGAGGCCGCAGAAGCTGTACTTGCCTTCCACGTCGGTGGTGAACGAGGTACCGTCTTCCAGGTACAGACGCACACCCGGCACGCCCAGCTCTTCGCTGTCCTGCACCGAATTACCGTTGCAGTCGACGAAGACCTTGCCGGCCACGCAGGCTTGCTCGGTGAACACGCCACCGCTCAGGCGCACCTTGTACTCGGCCTTGTTGGACGGGTACGCGCCCGGCAGCGGCTGGTAAGCACCCGATGTGACGCAACCGCCGGCCACGTTACAGGCGTAGGCAATCGCACGGTTGATGCCATCGCCCTGCAGGCTGCCGACGCCGGCACGCAGGCGGTAGGTCAGCACGGCTTGCTTGTTGCTTGCCAGCGGACCCAGGTTGAAGGCCAGGACCGGGCCAAGCGCCGGCACCGGATCGGCGACCGGCTTGCCATCGACTTTCACGGTGCCAGGCACCAGCGAGAAGCCGGCCGGCAGGCTGTCGCGCACCGTTGCCTGGGCTACCGCGCTGCCGCTGGTCTGGCGCACGGTCACGGTGTACAGCAGGCTTTCGCCAAATTCGAGCTGCTGCTTGTCGCCGGTTTTGGTCAGCGCCAGGCCAGCCGCTTCGATCTTGTCGATCGGCAGGTGGTTGTTCACGACCGGGGCGCCATTCGTGCCCACGGTGAAGGTGTAGTAATACTGGGTGGTGTCCGCACCGCCCGGCACCGCACCGACGCAAGCGTTCGGCTTGTGCAGGTTCACGCCGGGCGCCGGAGCGCCGTCGGACTTCTGGATCAGCGCCGCATTGGTGCTGGCCATCACGCTGGCGGCACCCTGGCAAGCCGGGATCTTGGCCGATTCAGCCGGTACATAACCGACCGGATAGCTGGTGATCGCCAGCTTGTAGACACCGGCCGGGAAATCGTTCAGTAAACCAAACTGATACACACCATCGCTGCCGGTGGTCTGGTTGAGCGCTTCCACGCCGCCCAGCAAGTGACGCGCCGGGTTGAAACCAGCCGGGCCAGTCACGCTCACGACCGCGCCACGCACCGGTTGACGGGTCGCGCTATCGTACACGACGCCAGACGGGGTCAGCGGCAAGTTCTGCTCGGTAATGTCGCTGTTGTCGGTCAAGGTAATGCCCGTGATCTTGCCTACCACCGGCGTGCCCGCATTGCCGGCCGAGGTCGGGACGATCGGCATGCCGTTGCCATCCTTGGTGAACACGATCTCGAAACCGGGACCGGTCGGCAAGCCCGTGCCTTCGTAGCCAGGGCAACGCAGGCTGTCGAACTGGTAGTAGCCCTTGGCATCGCTCTTGACGGTGCAAACCGGTTTGCCGTTCTGGGTCAGGACCACGGTCCAATCCTTCACGCCTTCATGGTTCTCGGGACGGTTGCGGGTGTGGCCGCGGTCCATCCAGACGTAACCGCTGATGATCGGGGCGCGGGTTGCCGGACCCGGACGCAGGCGTTCGCCGAACAGGTAGCCGCCCACCACGCCGCCATTGGCCGCGATGATGTCGTTCGTCACGTCGAACTGGGCGATCGTGTTTTGCGACGGCGCGGTGCCGAAGCTGCTGTTGTCGACCTTGCCGCCTGCGACACCAGCGGTTTCCTTGCCATCCATGTACTTCGAGGTTGGCAGGTCGGTCTGCGATTCAAGCAGGGTGTAGCGGCCGGGAACCAGGTTCTCGAACACATACTTGCCATCGGCGCCAGTGACGGCCACGCAGCCCATGGTGCAGGCGTCGATGCCCGTCATGCTCACGTGCACGCCTGGCAACGGGGTTTCGCCCGCGTCCATCTGGCCGTTGTGGTTGGCGTCAACATATACATAGCCTTCCAGACGCGCGCGGCGTTCGCCGAACAGGTAATCGGTGCCATCCTGGGCCACGCCCAGCTTGATGGCCGAGATGGTGTTCTTCGGCGCCGTGTTGTCGAAGGCGCTGTTATCGACCGACCCGACGACCACACCGGCGATCTTGCCCGGGGTTTCCTTGCCATCGGTGTAGCCGGCCGGGTGGGTTTCCACCAGGCTGTAGGTGTCGGCCGGCAGGCCGACGATCAGGAAGCGGCCATCCGCATCGGTGGTGGCACGGCCTGCTTCGCCCTTGCCGCCGATGGCGCTGACCGGCACGCCGGCAATGCCTGGCTCGCCGGCGTCCTGCACGCCGTTGTGGTTATCGTCGCGGTACACCACGCCCGCCAGGCTGCTGCCCGCTTCGCGGAAATCGTAGTCGCGCGCATCGGTGCCCGCCACCAGCACGATGCCGATGGTTTTGTTCGGGCCCTTGTCGAGCGTGCCGCCGACGGTGCCCAGGGCACTGCCGGTGTTGGTCGGGAAGTCGCCATAGGCTGCCGGCTGGGTTTCGACCACGGTGTAGGTGCCCGGAACCAGGTCGGTGAACAGATAGCTGCCGTCGGCGCCGGTGACGGTGGTGCGCGCCGGAATGGCCACGCCATTCGCATCGACACCGGTCAGGGTGACGGTCACGCCAGGCAATGCTTCGCCAGGCTCGCGCTTGGCGTTCTTGTTGCCATCGACATACACAGTCCCGCCGAGCTTGGCCAGGCCGGTGCTCACCGGATTGATTTCACGGAAGTCGTAGCCGGTCGCCGCGCCGCCTGCTGGCGGAATGACGATGGTGGCGACCGTGTTCAGGCCGGCGGTGCCGCCGCCCAGGGTGCCGATCTTGGTGCCGGTGGCAGCCTCGAAATCGGACAGGCCGGCTGGCTGGGTTTCAACCAGGGTGTACGTGCCAGGCGCAAGCACCGGGAACAGGTAATTACCATTGGTATCGGTCTGGACGGTACGTAGCGTGCCGTCGCTGCCTTTGAGGGTCAGGGTGACGCCGTTGAGCAATTGCTCGTTGGTATCGCGCTTGCCATCCTTGTTGGTGTCAACGTAGACGGTACCGGCCAGCGAACCGGTGTTCGGTGCGCCGCGCTCGCCGAACAGATAGTTCACGGCGGCCGTGCCCGGCGTCAGATTGATGCCGGTGATGCTGTTTTTCGGGGCATTGATGGTACCGCCAACCGAACCGGCGGCATCGATGCCGTCGGACACGCCACCCGGCTGGGTTTCGACCACGGTGTAGGTGCCAGCCATCAGGCCGGTGAACAGGAAGCTGCCATCGGCGCCGGTGACGGTGGTGCGCGGCACGGGGCCGGTCAGGCGCACGACGACGCCCGCCAGCGGCGTATCGCCGCTGTCGCGCACGCCGTTGTCGTTGGCGTCGAAATACACGGCGCCGGCGATGCTGGCACCGATTTCGCGGAAGTTATAGTTCACGCCATTGTCGCCCTGCGCCAGCGGCAGGCCGCCGATGCTGTTCGGTACCGCCACGCCGGTCGTGATGCCGCCGATGGTGCCTGGCTGGCTGCCGGTGTTCCCCGGGAAGTCGTTGTAGCCGGCCGGATGGGTTTCGGTCACGGTGTAACCGGCGCCGCTGCTCGGACGCAGCTTGTCGAAGCGGTAGGTGCCATTGGCCGCGGTGGTCGTGCTCAGGCTGACGGCCGCGCCGCGGTCATCGGTGCCGCTCAGGGTGACGGTCACGCCGGCGATCTGCTCGCCAGTGGTGACGCTGGCATCCTGGTTGCTGTCCGCATACACGGTACCGCTGATGCTGGCCGGCACCAGTTCGCCGAAGTTGAAGTCGGTGTGCGTGGTCGCAACGGCATACGCAATCGTGCCGATCACGTTGGCAACGTTATCGACGCAGCCCGCGCAGGCGGCGCCGCCGACATTACCCTTGCGGGTGATGCCGTCGAGGTAAGCGGCCGGCTGGGTTTCGGTGACGGTGTAGCCGGCGCCGTTGGCGTTACGCAGGAAGCTGAAGGTGTACGCGCCGTCCGGGCCGGTGGTGGCCACGCAGGTCGGCGTGCCGCAGGCGTTGCCGCCGCTGGCCGCCGTGCCGCTCAGGTTCAGGGTCACGCCGGCAATGCCGCTTTCGTCCGCATCCATCGTGCCATTGTTGTTCTTGTCGGCATACACAAAGCCGCTCAGCTTGCCGGTGGCTTCGCCGAACAGGTAATCGATGCCCTTCTGGCCGCCGGTGAGCACGACGCCGGTGAAGGCGCTGTTGCCGGGTGCCAAGCCAAGGTTGCCGGGCACGGTGGCGCCGGTGCCGAGGGTGTTGGTGGCGTCGATGAAGTCGACCGGCTGGGTTTCGGTGACGGTATAGCCGGCACCATTACTCGCCGGCAGGCCGGTAAACAAGTAGTTGCCGTTGGCGTCAGTCGTGCCAACGCAGTTGCTCACGATGGTGCACAGATTGGCGCCGGTCGCGGTGGTGCCCGACAGGGTCACGGTCACGCCCGGCAGCAGGGTGTCGGCGCCGTTCAGGGTATTGCTGCGGTCGGCGTCGAGGTAGACCTTGCCCGCCAGGCTGGCGGACGATTCGCCGAAGTTGTAATTGCTCCCGAACTGGCCGGTGCCGATCACGATGCCGCTGAATTTGTCATTGGTTTTGCTGCCGCGTACCACGCCATTGACAGTACCGACCGTGTCGATGCCGTCGGCGTAGCTCGACAGCGGCGCGCTGGCCTGGCTCTGCTCGGTGAGCACGTAGCCGGTGGCATCGCTGGCTGGCAAGCCGGCAAAGCCGTAGCCGCCGCTGCTGTCGGTGACGATGGTACACGGATTTGGCGAAATCGCCACGCACACGCTGGTGCCGGTCGAGGTATTGCCCGACAGGGTGACCGAGACGCCGGCAATGCCCGGTTCGCCCGCATCCTTGATGCCGTTGTTGTTCAGGTCGGCATAGACGATGCCGCCCAGGCCCTGCCCGCTTTCGCCGAAGTTGTAGTTGACGGCGGCGTCGCCCGCCACCAGCGGCACATTGCCGATGGTGCGCTTGGTGGCGCCGATGACCGGGGTGTTGGCGGCCAGCGCGGTCGCGCCGTCATTGCCGCCCTTGCTGCCGATGGTCATGCCGGTGTGGGTCACGCCCGGCAGGGTCGCCTGCACCACCTGGTAGGTACCAGGGCGCAGGTTGGCAAAGCTGTACGCACCGTTGGCGCCGGTCGGCACGGTGGCGTTCACCGGACCGAGATCATCGGTGCCGGTCAGGGTCATGGTCACGCTGGTCACGCCCGCGCTTTCGTCGGTGGCCGGTACGTTCGTCACGTCGCGCACGGCGTCGGTGTCGAGGTCGACGAAAACGAAGCCCGACAGGGTCGCCGGCTTGAGTTCGCCGAACAGGTAGCCGGTGGCGTTGGTGGAAGCCGGCAGGACGATGTTGCTGATCTCGTCGCCGCTGGCGTCGCTGGCGCTGCCGGCCACGCTGCCGGCCGCTTCCTTGCCATCGAGGTAGGTGGCGGGCTGCACTTCGCTCACTTTATAGGTGCCTGGCGAGCGGTTGTCGAACAGATAGGCGCCGCCAGCCGTGGTGGTGGTGGTGACATTGGTGACGGTATTGCCGTAGATATCGACACCATCCAGACGCAGGGTGACGCCGCTAATGCCGTTTTCGCCCGCGCCCTTGGCCGCGTCGTTGTTGCCGTCTTCATACACGAAGCCGGCGATCGAGGACCGCTGCACTGCAACGGTGGCACAGCCACGGTTATCGACCGCGCTGCGCTCGACATCGTTGGTGCTGGCGTTGCCGCAGTTTTCCAGCGCCGCATTGACGGCGGTGGCGATCACGGGAATGCGCACGGTGGCCGCCTTGCCGCTTTCCAGCAGGCCGACGTTACAGCTGATCGTGGCGCCCGCGCTGCAGGTGCCGCTGGTCGGGGCACCGTTGTTGGTGCTCCAGGTCAGGCCGGCGGTGTATGGCGCCGCGTTGTAGGGCGCGGCCGCGCCGCCGGTGTACAGCGTCAGGCCGGCTGGCAGGCTGTCGCTGACGACGGTGCCGCTGCTGTTGCCGGGACCGGCGTTGTTCAGGGTCAGGACCCAGAAGAACGGTTCGCGCAGTTGCACCGCAGTGGCCAGCGCGTTGGCGCTGCCGTTATAGGCGAACGCGGCTTTCGTCAGTTTCAGGTCGACGCGCATCTTGATGGTGGTGCTCTGGTCGGCCGAGTTGTTCGGCATCAGTTGTTCCGGCTCGCGCGACGACACGCTGACGGTCGACTGGTAGGTGTCGCCCGAGCCGGTCGGCTGGGAGTCCACGTGGAAGTCGAGGTACAGGTCGGTGTTGGCGTTGTTGCCCATCAAAATGTCGCTGGTCGGGAAATTGCAGGTGATGCTCATCTGCGCCGGACCGGTGACCACATTGCCGACCTGGGTGCAGTAATTGGCATACGCCTGGCCGTCCGGCAGCAATTTGCCGCCCAGGAAAGTCATGCTCTTGCCGGCAGGCGGCTTCATCAGATAGGTCAGGACCAGGTGGGTCGCCACCGACGGACCACGGTTGGTGATGGTATTGCGGTAGGTGACCACATTGTCCGGGAACACCGGGCCGGCGGCAGCCGGCACGAAGCCCATCGGATCGACGTTGTCGGTGTTGTTGACCAGCAGGTCGAGCGTGGCCGCGGTGACCGCCAGCGCATTGGTGCCGCTGTTGTTGGCGTAGTCGCTTTCGTTGCTGCTGGTGGCCACCGTGGCGGTACTGCCGATATTGCGCGGATTCGGCGCGTTATCCATATAGTCGGGACGCACCGTGATGGTCACGGTGCGGGTCGCGCCCGACGCCATGTTGCCCATGGTGCAGTTCAGGGTCTTGGCCGCGGCGTCATAGGCGCAGCTGCCGCCATTGCTGGCGACGGCCGAGATGAAGGTCATCGAGCCTTCCGGAATATTGAATACATCGACCACGGTCACGCCATTCGCCGTGGACGGACCGTTGTTATTGATCGTCAACACGTAGGTGGCGTTGGTACCGGCAGGCACCGAACCTGGGGTGACGGTATTGGTGATGGTCAGGTCGGCGACCGGATCGACGATCACGTCGGCAGTCGCGACGTTGTTGGCCGGCACCGGATCGCCTTGCACGTTCGAGCGCACGCTGGCCGAGTTCACCCATTTATTGCCGGGCTGGCCAGTGCTGTCGAGCAGCGGACGGGTCACCGTCACGCTGATTTCCACCGTGCTGCCGAGCGCCATCGTGCCGCTGCTGAGGAAACAGGTGACCATCGCGCCGGTGGTGCAGGTAAAGCCCGCCGGGCTGGTGCCGCCGGTTTTCGAGGCATTCACCACGGTCTTGCCGGCGATATGGCCAGGAATCAAGTCCGACAGGATCACATTGGTCGATTCGGCCGGACCGGCATTGGTGATGGTCAACAGGTAGGTGATGGTCGGCGCATTCCAGTCCAGGGTGCCGGGAGCGGCGCTCTTGGTCAGTTGCAAGTCGGCCGAGTTGGGGGTCAGGGTCGATACCGAGGTGGCGCTGGCGCAGTTATTCGCAGGCACCGGATCGGCTTGCACGCCGCCGCTATCGGTGAACACGGCGCAGGCGGTATTGGTCAGGGTGCCGGACAGGGTGGCGGTGGTGGTCAGGCCCAGGTTCGAGGTCGAGGCATTGAGCGCCAATGCCACGTTATAGGTACAGGTAATATCCTGGCCGACTTGCGGGGCGCAGCTCCAGTTGGCGCCGCTGGCGCTGACAAAGGTTTCACCGGGCGGCAAGGTGTCGACGATCTTGACTTCGCCGATGGCGGCCGCGCGCGGGCCGTGATTGGTCACGCGCATGGTGCTGACCATATTGGCGCCCTGCGCCACCGGATTCGGGGTCTTGGCCTTGGTGATCGACAGATCGACGCCGTCCGGCACGATGCTGATGTTGACCGAGCCGCTGTTGTTGGCCGGGTCGCCATCGGGCGTATCGCTGCCGATGGTGGCGGTGTTGGTGACCGGGGTTTGCACGCCGACGACCGGGGCGGTGGTGCTGATGACGATGTCCTGCAGCGTGCCGGCCGCGAAACTGGCGCGGGTGCAGCTGACATTCTGGCCGTTGACGGTGCAAGTCCAGCCGGTGCCGCTCGCGCTGATGATGGCGAAGCCGGCAGGCACGCTGTCGCTGACCACCGCATTGGTGGCTGGCATCGGGCCCAGGTTGCGTGGCGCCAGGGTGAAGCTGACCGGCTGGCCGCTGCCGACCAGGGCCTGGGACACGGTCTTGGTCACGGCCAGGTCGGTACCGACGGTAATGGTGGTATTCGCCGACGAGGCATCGTTGGCGTTGTTGAAGTCGGTCGCGCTGCCACTGATCGTCACCACGCCGGTGCTGGTGATGGTGCCGGTGGTGGTGCCGGTGGCCTTGGTGTTGATGATAATGTCCGGCAAGGCGCCCTTGGCTGCGCTCGGACGGTCGCACGTCACCACCTGCCCCGCCGCGCCGCACGACCAGCCGGAACCGGCCGCCGAGAGGTAGCTCAGGTTCGGGCTCAGGGTGAAGGTGGCACGGGTGGCGCCGGCCGCATCGGGACCGTTGTTGGTCAGGTTCGCCGTGTACACCAGCGTACCGCTGGCCATCAGGCTGGCGGGCGAGCCGTTCAGCACCAGCGACAGGTCGGCGCCGTTGTCGATCGTGGTCAGCTGCGACAGCGAATTGTTGCCGGCGTTGCTGTCGGCATCGGTGGTGCTGACCGCCGCCAGCAGGTTGACCGTCTGGCCGGCCGTGGCCAGGGCGCGCACGGTCAGGTCGATGTCGAGCAGGTCGGCGGTACCGGCGCCGGCGCCATCGCCCGCCACCGTGGCGTAGCTGCAAGTGACCTTGTTGGTGCCCGCATCGTGCACGCAGGCCGGATCGGACACCGACACGAAGCTGGTCTGCGGATCGAGCGTGAACACCACCTTGACGTTATTGGCGACGTCGCTGGTGTTGTTGGTGACGGAAGCGGAATACAGGATGGTGCCGCCGCGCACGGCCGGGTCGGGCGTGTCGGTCAGTTGCGATACCAGCAGGTCGACCGCGGCTGCCTGCAAAGGCAGCCCCAGCAAGGCAATCGCTGATACCCGGAGCAGGCATGCGAACACACGCGAGGATCGGGACTTCACCACTTGTAAGGCGCTTTTGAACATTATTGGCTTCATCAATTAAGAATGCGGACGACAACAAATCGCCCGCCATGCACACGGCATCGCTTTGCGATTGGGAATTAAAACGGGAACGACGCGGAGGAAAGGCACACTGCGGACATGGATGCATCGACAACACTTTTCTTGCGCGTCGACATTATATTCAGATAAGCAACGACTTACAAAGTTCTTAATGGAAATGATACAAATATGCAACACTAACAACTGTGTGCGCATAGTATTAACATTCTAGATGTTTCCACAAGGGAATTTTTTAATGAAAATGGGCGCGTCATAGGAGCGTCAGGACGGCGTCCCGGCTGGCGCCGGGCGCGCGTCTTGACCCAGGTTTTCCCTATGACGGACGGTCCGTGCGGAGCGCCCTTACAGCGGAGATAACACAAGCTGCCGAGTTGGAATTTCTTAAGAGTAATATTAAGCCATGACGAAAAACATGCGTTTCGCCATAATTTATACTTTTTTGGAAATTGACATAAATATCTTATTGCTATAAACGCAGTATTGCTCAGCGCTTGGAGGCGTTTTCCAGCAGCAAGGTGCGGATGTCGTTCAGCACCACATCGGGCTGAAGAAACGAGGTGGAATAGATTTCGCGCACGCTGCCGGAAGCGTCGATCAGATAGACCTTGAGCAGGTGGCTCAGGGTCGGCAGGCGCTGCCCCGGCGCCCGTTCGGCGGCCACCGACACATCCTGGCCGAAGCCGTCCAGCAGCGGCGCCAGTGCGGCGCTGGCGGGGCTGGTGAGGAAGCGCCACTCCACGCTGGCGCGGTCGCGCGCATCCGCGCCGCCGTAGCTGCGCATGGCGGGCGGCGTATCGTAGGTGGGATCGAAACTCATGCTGACAAAGCGCACCCGGTCGCGCGTGCGCGCATCCTTGCCCAGGGTTTTCTTGAGCGTATGCAAGGTCGCGTAGGCCAGCGGACAGCCGCGCGCGTCGGTGCAGTAGGTATAGATGAAGGAAAACAGCGTGACTTTGCCGGTGGTGTATTCCGCCAGCCGGTGACGGCTGCCGTCGCTGTCGAGGACGACGCCGTCAGGCGCCTTGAGGATGCGTTCGAGCTTGTAGGCGCCCGGCGCCGGCAGCACGAACTGGCGCGCCGGCGCCGCCAGCGCGTACGGCGCCAGCGCGCTCAGTGCCGCCAGCGCCCACCCGTGCACACGCCGCAAGTCAGCGGCCCGCCATGCGCGCTGCGCCCTGCCCCGCATCGGCGCTGAGCTTGGCGCCCGCGGCGCCGAACTTCATGTGGTGCGCGCGGCCCAGCTTCAGCTTGGCAAAGTCGACCTTGAAGGTTTCCTTGAGCTCCTTGCCATCCCAGGCGAACAGCTTGACGAACTGCTCGTCGTCGGCGCCCTTCTTGTCCCAGTTGGCCAGCAGCGAACTGCTCACGTACAGGCGCTTGCCGTCCCAGCTTTGCGAGACCATGTTCACCTGCGAACCGGTGCGCTTGGAATAGGTTTCCTTGGGCGCTTCCGGATTACTGATGTCAAAGTAGCGCGTGGTGCCATCCATGAAGGTATTCACCCACAAGCCCTTGCCGTCGGCCGTGATCGACAAGTCGACCGGCAGCGGCACCTTGGCCGGGTCGCCGATGGTGGCCACGTCCTTGGCTTGCCAGGCGCCGCTGGCATCCTTCTTGACCAGCCAGATTTTCGAGGTCAGCGCGGTGGCCGTGATGGCCCACTCGTCGCCCTCGTTCAGGGACCAGCGGATTTCCAGCGGCGCGCCGGGCACGTTGAGCACTTTTTCCGGCTGCATCGATTTCAGGTTCCACATCACCATGGTGTTGCCGAACTGCTTCATGGCGGCCGGGTCCTTGATCAGCTTGCCCAGATCGGTCATGTAGTTCACCGCGCCGGTAAAGCTCGATGTCAGCATCGCGTTCTTGCTTGGGCTGATGGCGATATCGTAGCCGTAGCCGTCGCCGCCGTCGGTAGTTGGCATCGCGTGCCTGGCGATGAAGTCACCCTTGGTGTTGTAGACCGCCATGCCGGTCACGCCGCCGCGGTCCTTGTCGTTCGACAGCGCGCCGATCAGCATGCGTCCCGGCAGCGCATAAAAGGTGTGCGGACCGACCAGGCCGGAGCGCTTGGCGAAGTCGTCGATCGTCTTGACCAGCTTCGGCTTGGCCGGGTTGGTGTGGACGTCGAACACATAGATCTTGCTGTCGTCCAGGCCGCCCGCCCACAGGAAGCGGCGGTCATCGGTAAAGCCCATGTGATGGGCTTCGCCGCGCTTGCCGACCGAGACGTGGCCGATCACCTGGCCGAATTTTTTCGAGGCCGGATTGACATCCATGGTGACCAGTTTGTCGAAGCCGTCGCCCACGCCCTTCACGCCCAGGGTCCACACGTACAGGAAATCTTCCTGCCCCTTGATCAGGCCCGACATGTACGGGGAATTACAGGTTTCATCCGCCCGCGAGGCGCACGGAACGGCGGTGACGCCCAGGGCGACAGCTGCAAGCAAACTCAAGCGCATCAATTTACTGGAACCCATTGCTGATCTCCTGATCAAGCTTATGAAGACGCTAATGTACGCCTGTTTGACCCTGCTCCGCAATGGGTGAAAAAGATATCGCCTGGGCTTGCGCCAGATCAAGCTACGCAGCCAGGGTTTTGCTGTAGGCGAAGAAAATATCGTCGCGTTTCCAGCCCAGGGCCTGGTACAGGTTTTGCGCCGCCAGGTTGGTCTTGGCGGTGGTCAGGTCGAGCCGCACGGCGCCGTTGCGCATGGCATGCGCCTCGGCTGCCAGCAACAGCGCGCGGCCGGCGCCGAGCTTGCGCGCCTCGGGCCGCACGTACAGGTCGTACAGCGCGCAGATGGGGGCGGCGGTGAGCGAGCAATAGGTCGGATAGAGCTGGCAGAAACCGGCGGCCACGCCCTCTTCGTCTTCGGCCAGGATCAGCACCGATTCGCAGCCGAGCATGCGGTCGAGGATGAACTGGCGCGACAGGACCAGGTCCGGCGCGAGTTCGTAGAACTGGCGGTAGTCGTCGAACATGACGGCGAGCTGGTCGACGGCATCCATCGTGGCCAGGCGGGTGGTGATTTTTTTCATGTGCATTTTCTCGCTGGCGGTTGTTGCTGACACGGAGCGCGCGGTTCCAGCGTCATCATAAGCACCAACGCGCGCGCCGTGTTTTTGTTGACGCCCCGGCCGTCAGCGCGCGGCGCGGCGCCGGCCAATTCCCGCCAGCGCCAGCATGCCCCCACCGAGCAGGAACAAGACCATGCCGCCCGGCTCCGGCAGCGCCGTGCCGGTCCTGCCCAAGGCGACGTTGGTGATGCCGGCCAGGTAACCCTCGCCCATGCTGCGCAATTCAAAGCCGGTGAAATACTCGCCGCCGGTGGCCTGGAAACCGAGGAAATCCAGGCTGCGCGCGCCATCCTGCAAGGCGATGCCATCGAAGCGGTAACTGCCCAGGTTGGTCGCCACGATCAGGTCGACCATGCCCTGCGTGACCGCCGCATCGAAACCGAACAAGGTGTAGGGGATGTCGCTGGCGATGCTGGCGCTGATGGGCGACCAGTACTCGTTCGACATCACCGCCCGCCGCTGGCCGATGGACAGGCCGCTGCCAGCGCCCACCACCAGGTTTTCGGCGGAGGTGTACTGGACGCCGCCGCGCGCGAAGGCGCTGCCGGGAAAGTGAAAGCCCGCGCCAAAATCGTCGAAGTCGCTGCGCTGCAAGATCTGGCCCGCCTGTTCCAGACTGCTGCGCTGGCCGACCCGCAGCACGCCCGCGCTGGCGCCTGCCGTCCACAGCGCCAGCAAGGTGATGCCGATCATGAACCGATTAATGTGTTTGAACATACTGGTTTTCCGGTGAAGTGAAGAGATCATGCGACGCTCACGGCCAGCGGCCCGCCCAGCACGCCGTATCCATCGTTGTGCAGCAGCCAGGCGCTGTAGGTGCCCGGCGTCAGGCTGCTACTGTCGAACGTGACGCTGGCCCCGGCTTGCGCCGCGTACTGCCAGATGGCCGAGCTGCCCGCCCCCGGCGAGGTGCCGGCGCGGTAGACGCCGATCCAGTTTTTGGCGCTGACGCGGCTGGCTGGAATCGCGAAGGTGAACACCAGCGGCGCGCCGCGCGTAAGCGCTGGCGTGCTGGTGGCAAACTGCGTCACGCTCACCGTCACCGCCTCGCCCAGGGCCGTGTAGCCGCCCTGGTGGAAATACCAGACGGCGTAATCGCCCACCGCCAGCCCCGCCGTGGTGAACGTATGGGTGCCGTTCGCCGCCGGCACGTAGGCCCATTGCAGCGCGGCCTGCCCGGCGCTGCCCGGCACGACGTTGGCGGCAAACAGGCCGACCCAGTTTTTCGGATCGCGCTTGCCCGCCGGCGCCGCATAGGTCACGCCCAGGCTCGCGCCGCGCTGGAGGACCGATGCGCTGGCCGTCAGCACCACGCGGCGCCGGTTGGCGCCGATGGCCGGATCGGTGCGGCCCGGCGCCCCGCTCTCCACATGGCCCGCCACGCGGCGCAGGAAGCGCGGATCGGCGTCGCAGCCGATGCTGTAGTCGTACCAGCCGAAGCTGCCCGCCAGCTGGCACTGCACCAGTTGCTGGCGGCCGGCCGCCACCGTCCAGGTGGTCGCGGCAGCGCCGTAAGCGTTGTCCACCACGGTGAAGGTGCAGGCCGCCGTGCCGCCCGCGTTCGACAGCAATAACTCCACGTTGGCGCCGGCCAGCTCGTAGTTGACCCGCACTTCCGGCCGCGCGGCGCTCGCCGCCAGGTTGCCGGCCAGCTCGCGCAGAAAGCCATTCGGACCGGTCACGCTCAGGTGATATCGGGCGCCGCTCCAGTTCCACACTTCCCTGTCGATGCGCTTGCCCGCTTCGACCGTGTAGTACCACGGCCCGTCGCTGCGCACGCTGGAATACACGATGAAGGCCGCGCCAGCCTTGCCGCTGTTGTGCAGCGACAGTTCGAGCTGCTTGCCGGGCGTGACCGCCGCGTGCGCGCTCAGCACATACGGCAGCGCACAGGCATGGCGCGTGCGGGTGACGGTCTTGCACGGTTCCTGCAGCGGCAAACTCTGCTGCGCTGGTGGTGCCGGATAGGGCTTGCCGGACACCAGCTCGTAGCGGGTCGACGCCGGCACGCTGGCCGGCCATGCGCTGTTGGGCGATTTGAAATCGAAGGCCGAGGTCAGGTCGCCGCACACCACGCGCCGCCACGGCGAGATATTTTCCAGCGTGACGCTGGCCCGGTTCTTTTTCAGGCCGAGCGTGAGCCATTCTTCCAGGAAGCGCAGCTTGGAGGTGTGATCGAACACTTGCGAGCACACGCGCCCGCCCTTGCTCCACGGCGAAATGACCAGCATCGGCACGCGCGGGCCCAGCCCGACCGGCACCCCGGCCAGGTTTTCATCGGAGCCGATCTCGGCCAGCGTGGTGCGGCCCATGGACGGGTCAAGCGGCGGGATGTTCGGCGGCACATGGTCGAAGAAGCCATCGTTCTCATCGTAGGTCAGCAGGAATACCGTCTTCGACCACACCGCCGGATTGGCCACCAGCGCCGCCAGCAGGCGCGCCGTCAGGTTTTCGCCGGCATTGGGCGAGTTGGGCGAGTGCTCGGTGTAGTCGTTGGGCGCGACGATCCACGACACCTTGGGCAGGCGGTTGTCGCGCACGTCGCTGGCGAAGTCGGCGACCAGCCAATCGCCTTTGGTGCCGCGCGCATTGGCCTCGGTCGAGCCGGGCGCCAGCGCCCTTCCCTTGCGCGCCAGCGGGCTGTCGGGCGCAAGGCGGCTGCCGTCCGGATTGACGCGGAATTGCCGGAAATACGCCAGGTAATTGTCGCCGTAGTTATCCCATTCCTGGTAGACCTTCCAGCTGACGTCGTTCGCTTCCAGCACCTCGGCATAGGTGCGCCAGGTGGGCGCGCTGGCGGTGACGGCGGGCGACAGGTTGTCGCGGGCGGGATCGTTGTTGTAATAGCCGGCGCCGCTTACGTTGTACAGGCTGCCCAGCGCCCCCATGCGCCCGCGGCTGGTGCCCGACAGCGAGTAAAAGCGGTTGGGATCGGTGGGGCCGAAAATCGAACAGTGGTAGGCGTCGCAAATGCTGAAGGCATCCGCCAGCGCGTAGTAGAACGGCAAGTCGCCGCGGTCGAAGTAACCCATGCTCTGCGGCGATTTTTTCTTGACCCAGGCATCCCAGCCCTGCCAGCTCGCCTGCGAGCCCTTCCATGAATGATCGGTGCCGAGCGAGAGCGCGCTGGTGTTTTTGGCGTCGAAGTGGAACGGCAGCACGTGGCCGCCGGCGGCGTCGGGCTGGTACCAGACCGGCTTGCCGCTGGGGAGCGTGATCGCGCGTGGGTCGTCGAAGCCGCGTACCCCGGGAAAGCTGCCGAAATAGTGGTCGAAGGAGCGGTTTTCCTGCATGAAGATGACCACGTGCTCGACGTCGGCGATGGTGCCGGTCACGTTATTGGCCGGCACGGCGAGCGCTTCGCGGATCAGGCCGGGAAACAAGGAACTGGCGGCGCCGGCCGAAGCCAGGCTGAGAAAGGTACGGCGGCTGGTGGACATCGATGCTCCGTGGATGCGCTGGAAAGTTGTCGATCATAGTTGCCAAATATGACAGCAGCGTGTCAGCGCTCCGGCCGGATCCCGGCCGCGCGCGGCGTACGCACCAGCTAGGCGGCCCCGGATCTTTGGGTGCGCGATCGACGACTGCTCGCTCCTGGCGCCGCGCGCACGGCGACGATGCTGTCCAACGCCGGCAGTTGGTCGACCTTGCGCCGGCACCGGTGACTGCACGGCCTGCGCCCCACTGGCCGGCTGTGCCCGCAGCGCTTTGGCGGTGCAAGATCCTTGCACAGTTGACCGGCTGGCCGCGCCGACGGAACAGTTGGCCAAACTGGCGGGGGGATTCGTCAAAACGACCTGTAGCGCGCTTCCCGTCAACGCACTTGGGCATGAACAATCGCGCGAGATCGGCGCCGCTTCGGAGCGCCGCCTGCAGCACTTAAATAGATAGGCAATATTATTTCAGAAAGCATTCCCGGTTAAAGATTCGCCGTAATAATTGTTTCCAAAAAATTCTGCGAATATTTTAGGCAAGCTCAAGTTCAAGAACATTAAAAAAGCCCGATTCAATCGATTTTTTAGTGGACAATCGCGAATTCAAATCCTAATATTTTCCTTGTCGCCCCAGAACGAACCGAGAGGGCATTTCAAGATAAGAGGAAATACTTTTAATAAATTTACTACTGGTAATATAATCGGTGCGTACGGGGTAACGTTGCTGTGCACAGGCGATTGTGGAGGTGTGCCAGAACCCTTAGCCCAGCCAAAGTGGAAGGGCTCGGTTGAATATTGGCATACCCTTAAAGACCAGTTCGCTTCCCGCTTCGCTAAATTTTCATGGTGATGCCAATATAAAGGCAAAACCATAACATTAAAAAAGGACTCAACTCATGAAACGGAACCAATTTTTGCCCATATTGGCTGCATGTGCGATTAGTTTCGCCGGGGCTTTTTCAGCAAACTCCGCGCCAATTCACCCACCCAATGAAGCAAAAAAAGAAGGCCCAGTACGCGAAGTGATATCTGACGAGGCAAAAAAAGAACTGCTCGCACGCGAAGCGGTATCACAAGCAATCGCACCGATTAAATCCCAGGCAGACCTGGAGCGCTATTTAAAAATGGTTCCGCCAAAGTCCAATGCACTCTACCTGCTTTCTCCAGCGGCAAGGGAACGCTTCCTTGCCACAGTGACTTTTAATGAAAAAGGTCTGACTGGTTTTGGTTTCGAGGACCTTCAACGCGAATTGTCGCAAGAGCAGATAGCAAAAGTGCTTGCGCTATTCGGTTCCGAAAGTTCAGCCAAGTACATCAAGCCCTCTACCGATACACGGGCACCCGGTCCCGGCGCCAGTAGTAATTGCATCGAAAATCCGGGCGACTTCATACCCGTGTTTTGTGAAGGTGGCGGTGGTGACGGCGGGTTCGGCGGATTCGGCGGGCCCGGCGGTGGTGGCGGTGGAGGATGTATGGGCTGTGAAGGCCCGCCGAGGATGCCATCCGTCCCCCCCGAAAAAAAAGTCCCAGGGGCACTTGACCCCGTATTTCTAGCCAACGGCGACATTTATCACATGTATTGCGACTGGGGTGGAAGCACTTGCTCGCCAAGCAACTTCAAAATATGCAAAGCGAAATGCTAGTTATTAAGTCCATATTATCATGAATTGGCCGGCAATCGGAGTGGTGCTGTGAGCAGGATAGGTGCTGTCCTGCCCACGGCGCGGCATGTTGCTACGTAGTCATTTAGCAGGATCTGAATTGTCGCTCGCCGGCAGCACGGAGCTTGTAGAGTTCTACAGGATCATTCTTGCAACGAATAGAGGGACGATATGCCCCAAAAGATAAAACCGACCTTGATCGCGACTGTACTGTCCGCAACAGCTTTTGCCGCTGCCCTATTTTATTCTAGCCGCAAGGAGCTTGAACGCGAACCACGCTCCCAGACGCAGCATGTGAGGACGGTCGGGCCTGTGAAAAAAAACGCGGACAGGAAGGCGCGGTCCAGTACCTCAGTTAAAGCGGAAAACATAACCCGTGGCCCGTGCCCTCCTTTTTTCGGTGCGACAGTTACAGCAGTTCACGATGATGCGAAAGTACAGGCCGGCATACAAGCCGTTATAGCGAAAAACTTGGACGTCCGCACACTTAGCCAGTTATCTCAGCAGGGAAACATGTTCGCAGCTCTAGTACTATTTCAAAAGGTTAAGCCGTGCTCCGAAGCGACACGACATATGGACAGCATGGAATTTGATGCCCCCAATGCCGGCTACCTTTCCGCGCGCGAGTGCTCCCAGCTGCCGGCGCCGCTCTTGCGCAACCCGATTAATATCCTCATCCCAGCCGCAGACGCAGGTGCAACTGCCGCAAAATTGTTAATTTCAAAAAATGCTCCCACTGTCGCTTCCATCATGACGGTTCTTAAAAATACGACAGCGCAGGAAGATGCGGATCTCAGAGCTCTTGCCGAAAGGCATGGCCTTGACGCCGCCCGTTCTGGGTCAGAAAGCGCAATGGCGTTGGTTGCACATAGTTATCTAAGCGGCGCCTTTGGACGAAAAGACGCTGCGGACGCATATGCAATTGTGCAAGCGTGGGCCCATTCGGGAAGTCCGGAAAACCGTGACCGTGCGGGATATCTGCATTCCCAGATGTCGACAACTGAACTGGAGAACGCAAAAGCATTGCTCTCCCGTTGCGGCGCCCAAAATAGCAGCAATTCTTCGATAATGCTCTCGCCATTTAACTAGATTATTTCGCAAAAAAATTGGCACTACATACATTGGTTTAGGCAAACTTAGGACATTCGTTTTTATAGATGCAAGCTCAGGAGGCGTTATGAAAAAAAATGGCTGGATTAAGATTCTTGCCGGGTTATCGTTGCTTGGATTTTATTCCTTAAGTTCTGCAGGAATAGACATTTCACAGCGGTTGCAGGATTTTATTGCGAAGACGGATGCGGTTTCAACAAGCGGCAAACCGACTGCGGAAAAAGCTAATTTAATTGACGCGGAGTATGCGGAGAATTTCGGCACCCGCGCCTCGACCATACCTGATGACGAGTTGGCTGCGTTTTTCGCGGCGACCCAGTACGTGATGTTCTATACACTGGACAAGTCAAAATTACCTCTGTTCGAAAAGATATTTGACAGGCTAGTCGACGCCCGCCAGGCAACCCCGGACCAATATCGACAATTATTGGAAATGTACTACGCGCTTCGCGAGTTTAAAAAAGCGAACTCGCTTATTGAACAGTACAACCCAAATGCCCTACAAGGCCCAATTACAGTAAATGACCTAGCAAGCCCTTCGGCGCAACGAACTGCTTGGGCTTTTCAGGAGAAACGCAGCTTAACGCGGCGCGTAATGAACTTACAGAAGGGATTGCGCCTGGTGATTATTGGCTCGCCTTATTGCGGATTCACAAAAAGAGCTGTATCACAAATCGAGAGCGATCCCACGCTTGCGCCAATACTACGCGAAAAAGTGACGGTTATGGCAATGCCTGATTTTAATTTTAATTACGACGCGTACACCAGATGGAACCAGTTGCACCCCTCGCTTCCGTTTACACTGACGCATAGCCGGGAAGAATGGCCAGAGGTCACCCATTGGGTATCGCCCGTTTTCCTGTTTTTTCGAAATGGAAAGCTGGATTCGACATTTTCAGGATGGGGAAAGGGTGGGGATTTGAATAAAGTGTATCGAGGATTTGGGATCACTGTCTCTTCCGTTTCAGAACTGGTGTCACAATAAATCTTGCCTGAGGACTTAGCTGTCGAAGTTGGTGAGACGGATGTCGGTCGCAAGTCAAGTTGTCCATTAAAGCTGGTTTCGCAATCATTTCCGACATATCGCACCTGTTTCGGAAAGTCGCACCAGACGACTCCAGCGGAGCGCCGGCGCTGCGCGTGGACGGCCAAGGTGCGATGTTCCATCTACTCAGCAACCAGCCAGAAACTTCACCGTGAATGCAACTCTGCAAAACCGTTAAGCGAGATCGAACAATTCGGCGAGGAAAATGATGCCGCCATCGACGAGCGCGCACGCCGCATGCTCAACATCACGCGCGGCACGGGCGAGTTCCTGGCGCACGTGATCGGCGCCATGGGCGCGCGCGCGATCCTGGAAATCGGCACCTCGAACGGCTATTCGACCCTGTGGCTGGCCGATGCCGTGGCAGCAAACGGCGGCAAGGTCACCACGGTGGGAATGGCGCCGCTCAAGCTGCGCATGGCGCGGGAAAATATTGCCGCATCCGGCCTGGGGCGCACCATCGAACAGGTCGAGGGCGACGCCGGCGCGCTGCTGTCGCGCTCGTCCGATTGCTCCTACGACCTGGCTTTCCTCGATTCCGAACGCACCGAACATCTTGGCTGGTGGGCCGACATCAAGCGCGTGCTGCGTCCGCACGGCGTGCTGATCGTCGACAACGCCACCTCGCACGCGGCGGAGATGGCGCCTTTCATGCAGGCCGTGGCCGCCGAAGCGGTTTTTTCCACCAGCCTCGTCACTGTCGGCAAGGGCGAATTCGTGGCCAGCCGGGTGCCGGACATGGCGCGCTACTGGGGGCCTCGAAAAACCGTAGCGAGCGGTGCAAGTGTCGTCAGAGAAGCGCAGCCGTACGAAGGTACGGTGAGCATCGCAGGGCGAAAATTGCGCCGCGCAGTCGGTTTTTCGCGGTCCCCTACTGGGCCGGCTGGCGCGAGAGTTGAAGCCACGGCCGCGCCTTATTGGTGCTTCCCTTTTTTATCGGAACGCAGACTTCCGGCCCGGTGATTGCGCACGAAGGCGTCGATGATCTCGCGCAGAATCTGCTGGGTAGAGGCGGGCAGGGACACAATGTCGTTCATCATGGCAAGATTCTCACCAGACAACATCGAGGATGGCAGGCCGACGGCGGCCGTGTCCGCGTTTTCGGCATCGCCGAAGCGCAACCAGGCCGCGTGCACCCCCAGCCAGGTGGCCAGGATAACGATCTTTTCGTGGGTCGGAATGGCTTCCCCGGAAAGCCATTTGCGTACCGCGTGCGGCGTCACGGCGGCGCCATTGGCGCGCAGGTTATACGCCCGCATGAAAGGCGTCGGTGCGGCCGGCACCCCGGCAGCGCGTAGCGCGGTTTTGAGCCTGTCGCTGAAATTGACGCGCTCTTCGTCGGCGATCTTGGTAGTCATTCGGTATTGTAAGGAGATCGCCGCGGCGGGCGCGCACGCTTGCCGGATCGTGACAGCAGTCGGCCCGGCCGGGATCCCGTGGTGCGCGCCGCTGTCCAAGGTGGATACAGCCCCCCTTCGTGTTTCAGCATGGGGGTCGGTGGCCCGGCGATTGTGCCGCTTACCTGGCAAACCATGATGCAAACAAGGCCCCCTCCCCCCCCGCGCGCAGCACCTTTATTCCTACGCGGCGATCACTGCTCACTGCGCGGACCAGATCGCACAGCTCATGGCCGATGCGCGCCGCCAGAGCGGGGCCGAAGCGCGCTACCGGTACGAGCGCGCCTATGGCGTGTACATCGGCTGGCGCGCGCTGCTCTGCGGCCATGCCGACCATGCCCTGTTCGCGCGCGACGACCTGCGCCTCGAAGCCCTGCTCGCCGCCAAGTTGTCGTCCCGGCCTTGAACGGCGCCGGCGCGTGCCGGCGCCCCCGTTACGGCGTTGGCGCGGCCGGGGCCGCCGGGGGCAGCAAGCCGCGCTCGAACACATAATCGGCGACGCGGCGTCCGACCGCCAACCCGGCGCGCTTGTCGAACGGCCAGTGCACGCCCAGGTAAATCCGGCTCTGGGCGTTTTCTTCCTCCGCCTGGCTCAGGCGGGAAAACCCGCGTACCAGGCGCGGCCGCACCTGGCCGCTGTTGTCGCGCGTGATGCCATTGAATTCATCGGACACCAAGCTGAAGGCGATCGCATCGGTGCCGTAAAAGCGGCGCAGGGTCTGGAACAGCGCGCCGCCGAAGCTGGCGTGACCGGAAGGATAGGAGGGGAACGGCGGCGTGAAATCCGGGTCCGTGGTGTTGCTCGCCTGCGCCCCCAGCGGCGTCCATTGCGGGTCGCCCCGGGTGGCCGGATTGCCGTCGCCCAGGCCGGTCGGGCTGCTGCCGGGCGAGGCTTCGCGGATGCCGGTCACCGGGCGCCAGAATTGCTCGGTATACTTGGTGCCCCACACCGTCAGGCAGGTGTCGGCCAGCGCCACGTTAACCAGGGCCAGCATGCGCACCATCTGCATGCCGCCCAGGCCGCGCCGGGCGCCGATATCGAGCGCGATCTGGTTGTACATGCGCGGTGCGCTGCCGATCCAGGGCGAGCCGTCGTACGACCAGAAAATGCCGGCCACGGTTTGCGCCGGCGTGCGCCGGGTCGGGGTGCTCACGCCATTGCCGCCCAGCTGCCTGACTTCCTCGAAGGCGGCGGCGTAGGCGCTGCTGGTCAGGGCCGGCGGCGGCGCGGGCCGGAACGCCAGGGCCGATGGCAGCACGAACGGGCGCACCGGCTGCCACACGGCGGCCAGCGCCAGCGGATCGCGGCTGACCGGATCGGGCCGCCACTTGCCGGGCGCATTGCTCGGGAAAAAGTCGACGCCGACGATCCGGTCTTCATAGGTGGCCTCGCGCGCCGCATGCATCGCCAGCACGGCAGCGGCGGCGCGGCGGCCGGTCTCGGCGCCGTTGTCGCGCGCGCGCCCCGCTTGCAGGCGGGCCATGCCGCGCAGGTAGGCTTGCGCGAAGCTGGCCGCTTGCGCGGGGTACAGCGCGATCAGGGTATCGCGCGCGGCGCGCGCCAGCGCCGCGTCGGGGGCGCTGGCGGCGGGCGCCGGCAGCATGCCGGTGTAGCTCGGATAGAGCGGTACGACGGCGTTGACGGCTTCGTACAGGGCCAGGTGGAAAATGGCCAGCGCGCGCGCACTGCGCGCCGGGCCGAACTGTTCGCGCCAGAGGCGCGCCGATCCGGGCGGCGGCGGGGCATGGTCGAGCGCATTGGCGCGCAGCGCCATCTCGCTCCAGTAGCGCACCTGCGCCGCCAGGCCGAGCGCGCGCAGCAATTCCTCTTGCGGGGTTGCCGCGGCGCCGGCCCCTGCGCCCTGCGCTGCGGCGGCGCGCGCGTCCGGCTGCGCCTGCGCGGCCGCCCCATGGCAGGCCAGCACGCTCGCGAGCGCGGCGGACAAGATACGCTTGAACAAGGGTTTCATGGTGTTCTCCTTGAGAAGGGTGGAAACGCGGCCGGCGAGGTAGCAAGCCGACCATAGCGCCGTGGCGCCGCCCCGTCTCACGATCCTGTCAATGGCCGGCCTGCGCCATCCGGGCAAAAAAAGCCGGAACTTTCATGGCCGTGCGCATGTCGAACGAAAACCACAATCATTCGAGTTTCCATGGACCAGCCTTCCCCCCCCCAAGGAGGCGCGCATTGCGCGCTTCATTCGCACCCACCTGCAAGATATCCTGCGCAACTGGGATAACTTTGCGTACAGCATTCCGGCGGCGCGCTATCTGCCGGCGGCCACCCTGCGCGACCATGCGGCCGGCATGCTGGCCGCCATCGCCGACATGCTCGACCTGGCGCCGGCGGCGCCAGGCGCGGCCCCGCCTCCCGCGCCGGCTTCCCAACCGGGCACCCAGGCCAGCCTGCACGGGGCCGCGCGTATGGGCATCGGCTTCAGCGTCAACGACACCGTGGCCGAGTTTCGGGCGCTTCGGGCCAGCGTCATGTCTCTGTGGGCGGCCAGCGACCATGGGAACGACCTCGACAGCGAGGACCTGATCCGCTTCAACGATGCCGTCGACCAGGCGCTCGAAGAGTCGCTGCAAGCCTTCTTCATCGAAAAAGATGAACTCACGCACCGCTTCGACACCCTGCTCTCGGCCACCCCCGACTTGCACTACATCACCGATGTCAATGGCCTCGTGCTGTACGCCAACCAGGCCCTCGGCACGCTGCTCGGCGCGCCCGCCGCGCCCGGCGCCAGGCAGCACCTGGCCGATTTCTGCCCCGCCTTCGCCAGCCAGCTCGCACGCGACCTCCGCGCTGTGACCGACACCCGCGCCACCGGGCGCGGCGAACTGCAATACACCCTGGCCGACGGCACGAAGGACACTTACCGCTACATCCTGATCCCGGTGGTCAACGACGATGGCACGGTCGACGCCGTTACCGGAACGGCGCGCAATATTTCCGAACTCAAGGTGTCGGAAGCGCAAATCCTGCGCAACGCCTATTACGACAGCCTCACCGGCTTGCCCAACCGCGCACTATTCCGCGAGCGGCTAGACCAGGACGTGCGGCGCGCGGCCCGCACCGAGTTCGCGCTGGCCCTGCTGTTCATCGACCTGGACGGCTTCAAGGAAGTCAACGACCGCTTCGGCCACGATACCGGCGACCTGCTGCTGTGCCAGGTCGCGCAGCGCTTGCAGGCGTGCGTGCGCGCGACCGACACGGTGGCGCGCATCGGCGGCGACGAATTCACCGTCATCCTCAACGAAGTGAGCCGGATCGCGTTTGTCGAGATGCTGGTATGCCAGATCCTGGCCGAACTGGCGCGCCCGTTCGCGCTCGCGGACAAGGAGGTGCACGTGTCGGGCAGCGTCGGCATCACCATCTGCCCGCAAGACGCGCAGCTGCCCGACGACTTGCTGCGCAATGCCGACCAGGCCATGTTCGTGGCCAAGCACGCGGGCCGCAACCGCTTCAGCTATTTCACGCCCGACATCCGCGATTCGGCCTGGGCGCGCCTGCGCTCAATCGACCAGCTGCGCCAGGCGCTGGCGCGGCGCGAGCTGCGCGTGTATTACCAGCCCATCGTCGACCTGGCCAGCGAGGCCATCGTCAAGGCCGAGGCGCTGGTGCGCTGGCACCATCCGGACGGCGGCCTGGTGCTGCCGCAGCACTTCATCGGGATCGCCGAGGAAACCGGCCTGATCGGCGAGATCGATGCCTGGGTGCTGGCCCAGGCGGTGCCCTGCGCGGCCCGCCTGAGCGAACTGACGGGCGCGCCCTTCCAGATCAGCGTGAACAAGTCGCCGGTCGGGTTCATGAGCCGCGTGATCCGCCATTGCTGGGAAGAAGACATGGACCTGTTCGACCGCGCCGGCGCGCACATCGCAGTCGAAATCACCGAGGGCGTACTGCTCGACGATTCGCCCGGCGTGCGCGACAAGCTGGCCCGGCTGCAACGGGCCGGGGTCCAGTTCACGATCGACGACTTCGGCATCGGTTACTCATCGATGGCCTACCTGAACAAGTTCAAGGTCGACTTCCTGAAAATCGACCAATCCTTCGTCAAGGACATGCTCACCACCAACCCGCGCAGCCAGATCTTTGCCGAAACCATTATCGTGATGGCGCACAAGCTGGGCCTGAAGGTGATCGCCGAAGGGGTCGAGACGGCCAGCCAGCGCGACTGGCTGCGCGAGGCCGGCTGCGACTACGCGCAGGGGTTCCTGTTCTCGCCAGCCACTACCGAAGAGCACTTCGCGCAGCTGCTGCAAGCCGGCTGAGGCGCGCGCGGCGCCGCCCAGGCCGCGCCGCGCTTGCTCAATGCACCAGCGCCGGCAGCGGATCGAGGCCGGGCTGCTGCGCGTGCTGCAAGGCCAGGTCGAGCGCCGCCATGAATTCGGCGATCTGGATCGGCTTGGTCAGATAGCGGAAAAATCCGGCCTCCATGCCGCGCGCGATATCGCGCGGCATGGCATTGGCCGACAGCGCCAGCACCGGAATATGCGCCGTCTCGGGGTGACCGCGCAACATGCGCAGGGCGCCAAAGCCGCTCAGGTTGGGCAAGTTGATGTCCATCAGGATCACCGTGGGCTGGTAGGCGCGCGCCAGGGCGATGCCCAGGTGGGCGTCGATCGCGGTGAGCAGTTTCAAGTCCGGACGGCGCTCCATCAATTGCTCCACCAGCAGCAGGTTGGCGGGATTGTCTTCCACGTACAGCAGGGTGCGCAGCGCAGCGCCCGCTGCCGGACGGGCGCGCGCCAGCGCGGCGGCGTCCAGGGCCGACAGCGGTGGCGCTGCCACCGGCGCGGCGCAGGACGCGAAGTCGACCCAGAAGCGGGAACCGGATCCGGGCTCGCTCTCGACCCCGATGCTGCCCCCCATCAGCTCGACCAGCTGCTTGGTCACGACCAGGCCGATGCCGGTACCCTCTTCCGCTCCGCTCTCCTGCCCCAGGCGGTTAAACGGCTGGAACAGTTGCGCCAGCTGCTCGCGCCCCAGGCCGGCGCCGGTATCGGTCACGCACACCCGCACCATGCCGTCCGCGCGCGCGCTGCACGCCACATGGACCGATCCCTCGGCGCTGTTGTACTTGATGGCGTTCGACAGCAGATTGATCAGCACCTGCTTGACCCGCACCCGGTCGGCGTGGATGTAGAACGGCGTGCCGGGCGTGGGGAACAGCAGGAAAATGCCGCGCGCGGCCGCCTGCGGCCCGACCAGCTCGTAGCAATCGTCGAGCACGTCGGAAAGCGACATCGTTTCGGTCGACATCGATATCTTGCCCGACTCGATCTGGGCCAGGTCGAGAATTTCATTAATCAAGCGCAGCAGATACCAGCCGCCCTTGAGGATCTGGTTGATCGAGCGCTGCTGCTTGACGGTGGGCGGCGGATCGTCCGAGGCCATCAGTTGGGCAAAGCCGAGCACGCCGTTGAGCGGGGTGCGCAATTCATGGCTCATGCTCGACAGGAAATCCGACTTGGCCTGGTTGGCCTTTTCGGCGGCCGCCCGGGCCGCTTCCAGTTCGACGTTATTGGCCTGCAAGGCTTGCTCGAAGTGCTGGCGCTCGGTGACGTCGCGCGCGGCGGCGAACACGCCGCGCAGCTTGCGGTCGCGGTCGTAGAAGGTGGTGGCATTGTACGAGACCACCGTTTCCTTGCCGTCGCGGGCGCGCGCGGTCAATTCGTAATTGGTGACCTTGCCCGACGCCAGCACCCGCTTGATGCCGGCCTCGGCGCGTGCGGCATCGGTGAAATAATTCTTGAACGGGGCCCCGATCAACTCATCGCGGGTGCAGCCGGTCAGCGCTTCCATCTGGTGGTTCACATCGCTGATGATGCCGCGCGGATCGGTGGTCATCAGGGCATCGATATTCGATTCGATCAGCGAGCGGGTGTAGAACTGCTGGTCGCGCAAGCTCTGGTCGAGCAGCGCCTGTTCGGCCTCGACCCGCTTGCGCGCGGTATTGTCGGTGCCGATCAGCAGATAGCCGATGATGGCGCCGTCGGCGTCGCGCAGGGCGGTCACCGACACCACCGCCGGGAAGCGGCTGCCATCCTTGCGGATGTAGGTGAGCTCGTAGATATCCTCGATCCCGCGCGAGGCCTTGAATACCAGCGCCTCGAAACCGGGGGCGATCGGGGTGTCGAGTTCGTCGCTGAGGCTGGCGGCGCGCGCCACCACTTCCTCCGGCTCGGAAATATCGGCCGGGGTGATGCGGTCGACCACGTCGCCGGCGGCGTAGCCGAGCATTTTTTCGGCGCCGACATTGAAAATCTGGATCACGCCCTGGGCATCGGTGGCAATGCTGGAGAAATTGGCACTGTTGAAGATGGCCGCCTGCAGCGCACCCGCCCGCACCAGCGCCTGCTCG
The DNA here is from genome assembly GCF_030348125.1 of Massilia sp. DJPM01. NCBI lineage: Bacteria > Pseudomonadati > Pseudomonadota > Betaproteobacteria > Burkholderiales > Oxalobacteraceae > Massilia > Massilia sp. DJPM01. Next base: position 98,966 of record NZ_JAQOZV010000010.1, on the reverse strand, counting down.
GCATTCTTGCGCGCGGTATTGTCGGTGCCGATCAGCAAATAGCCGATGATGGCGCCGCCGGCGTCGCGCAGCGCCGTCACCGACACCACCGCCGGCTGGCGGCTGCCATTCTTGCAGATGTAGGTCAGCTCGTAGATATCCTCGATACCGCGCGAGGCCTTGAACACCAGGGCCTCGAAGCCGGGCGCGATCGGGGTGTCGAGTTCGGCACTGAGGGCGGCGGCGCGCGCGATCACTTCTTGCGGATCGGAAAACGCGGCCGGGGTGATCAGGTCGACCACGTCGGCCGCCGCGTAGCCCAGCATGCGCTCGGCGCCGACGTTGAAAATCTGGATCACGCCCTGGGCATCGGTGGCGATGCTGGAAAAATTGGCGCTGTTGAAAATGGCGTCCTGCAATGCTTCCGACTTGATCAGGCGCTGCACCAGCGCGCGGCCGCTGTCGGGCGGGTCCTTGAGCGTGCGCAGCATGACGCGCGCGGGCCGGTTGCACAGCCACAGGCACAGTGGGGCCAGCAGCGCGGCCGCGCCGAACAGGGCCATCAGCACAGGCGAACCGGCCGGGCCGGCCAGGGCCAGCGCGCCAACCGTATACAAGGTCAGCAGCGCGACACCGAGGCCGGCGAGCGCCAGCTGGCGCGGCCATGCAATACGGGAAGAGAACATGAAATCACCTTGAGTAACAGACTATGAGCGCAAAACCCGGCTCATCAAGGTAGCGGCGAAGCCGCTGTAGGTCGTTCCGCGCCGCCGTGGCCTAACACGGCCGTACGGCGGCGGCGATGAAGCGGGTGACGGTGCTCGATGCCACCAGGGCCAGCAAGGCGTCGGCGTCGAGCGGCTTGACCAGATACTGCCCGAAACCGGCCGCGATGGCGCGCATGCGGTCTTCCACCTGGCCATAACCGGAAATGGCGATGGCAAAGGGAATGTGCGCGCCCGCGGTCTTGCGCAGCTGGCGGATCAACTCGTAACCGTCCAGCCCGGGCAAGCCGATATCGCAGATGAGCACGTCAAACGCGCGGGCGCGCGCCAGCGCCAGGCCGGCCACGCCATCGTAAGCCAGGGTGACCAGATGGCCCTCGCCCTGCAACAGGCGGCCCAGCGTTTCGTTGGCGTCCAGGTTGTCTTCGACCAGCAGGATGCGGCGCACGACCGGCACCTCGCCGACGCGCGGCGGCACGACCACGGGGCCGCCGGGGGCCACCAACGGCAGGTACACGGTGAAGACGCTGCCCAATCCGAGGCCATCGCTGCTGCCGACCACCTTGCCGCCGTGCAGCTCGATGATGTTGCGCACCACGTTCAAGCCGATGCCGAGGCCGCCTTCGGCCCGCGCCAGCGCGCGCGGCCCCTGGGTAAACAGGTCGAACACGTTGGCCAGCACGTCCGCATCCATGCCGGCGCCATTGTCGCTCACGGTGACCACCGCAAACCCGTCGTGGGCGCGCGCGGCCACCCGCACCAGGCCATGGTCGCCCGTGTATTTCGAGGCGTTCACCAGCAGGTTGGCGAACACTTGCGCCAGGCGCACCGGGTCGCCGTCGACGATGAGTTCCTCGGGCAAGTCCAGCTGCACCTGCTGCTGCCGTTCCAGCATCCTGACCTGGACCGTCTGCACGGCACGGCGCAGCAAGTCCGCCAACGGCATCGGGCTGCGCAGCAGCGACATCTTGCCGCTGCTGATGCGCGCCGCATCCAGCAAGTCGTCCAGCAGCCGGGTCAGGTGCTGCACCTGGCGGTAGATGATCGCATGCACGTTCAGCAACTCGCTGGACGGTTCGGGCAGCCGTACCAGCATGGCATTGGCCAGGCTGATGGGTGCCAGCGGATTGCGCAGCTCGTGCGCCAGCATGGCCAGGAATTCGTTCTGGTGCCGCTGCGCCCCCTCGGCCGCGTCGCGCAAGGTGCGCGCATCCAGGGTGGCGAGCACCAGGTTGCCGTTCGCTTCGCGTAATTCATCGCCCAGGGTGGCCTGGACTGCGGCGGCGGCGCGCAGGCTGGCCACCTCGCCGGCGAGCTGCGCCAGCATCGCGCGCAGGGTGGCGGGATCGGCGCAGTCGGCCGGCAGCGCCGCGTCAAGGGGTGACGTGATGGCAAGCGATCCTTCCGGGCTGTGGTGAATCGCCATGATGTCCCCTATTCCGGCGCCAGGATGGCCGTGGCCCGCCCGCACAGCAGGCCGTTGTACGCTAGCGCGCCGGGCTCGATGCGCAGGCCGCCCGCGTCGATGCTGTAGCGGCGCAAGTCGGTGCTGTGGGCGCTGCCGCGCACCTTGACCACCGTCAGCACCTTGGCCAGGCGGCCTTCCAGCTCGACATAGCGCATGGCGACGATGGCGTCGGCCAGGAAACCGGTGTCGGACTGGCTGAAGCGCAGCTCGGTGAAGCGGTCGTCCAGGCCCATGGTCACCATCACCGTCACCCCCAGGCGCGCCAGGCCCGCCAGGATGCGGAACACTGAGGACCGGTAGTCACTCTGGAACTCGGGCGCCAGGTACAGGCTGACCTCGGACAGCGAATCGATCACCACGCGCCTGGCGCCGCTGCCTTCGACGGCGGTGATCAGGTCGTCGAGGATTTCCTCGACCGACAGGTCGAGCGAGCGGCTCTGCACCAGGGCCACCTCGCCATTGCGGATCAGGGTATCGAGTTCGGCATTGCGCAAGTGCGCCGCGTCTTTCTGGAAGCAGGCGATGACGCCGCGTTCACCCTGGCGCGCGCCCTGCGCCAGGAAGGCCGTGCCGAGGATGGTCTTGCCCGAGCCGGAGGGGCCGACCACCATCGCCGCGTGTCCGGACGGCAAGCCGCCACCGAGCATGGCGTCGAGTTCCGCGTTGCCCATGGAAACCCGTACCGACGCGGCCGCCTGGGCCGGCACGACGGCCAGCGGCGGCAGCATGCGCGGGTAGATCTTGACCCCGCCGGCATCGATGCGGAAGGTGTGCGCACCGAGCAGGTGGGCCTGGCCGCGCATCTTGATGATGCGGATCTTGCGCACCGACGAGTTGCCCACGATATCATTGGTCAGCGCGAGCATGCCGTCGGCCACCGTCATGATGGGATTGGCTTCGATCTCGGCGTTGGCGTATTCGCCGATGAGGAAGGTGGTCGCTTGCCAGCTGGTCATGCGGGTACCGAGCTCCTGGATGAAATACTGGAGGTCGCTGACGCCCTCGTTGCCGTTTTTCGCCATCTGCACCACCGAGCGGAACGAATCGACGAACACCAGGCCGGGGGAAAACGCTTCGACCTCGCGCGTGATGCGTTCGAGCACGCCGCTGAAGTCGCCCGCGCGCAGGTCGTCGGCCAGGTTCACATAGCGGATGCTGTCGTCGATCTTGTCGATATCGAAAAACTGGTACTGCTGCTGGTAGCGCAGCATTTTCAGGGTCGGCTCGCCGAGCACGGTGAAAAACAGGGCTTTCTTGTGCGGGCCGGCCAGCGCGAACATCATCTGATGCGCGAGCGTGGTTTTGCCGCTCCCTGGCGCGCCGGCGATGACGTTGAAGGAAAACTCGCTCAGGCCGCCGCCCAGCAGGGTGTCGAGCCCGGGCACGCCGGTCGGCTGGAGGCCCAGCTGCACTTTCAGGTTCATGTACTCTTTCCGCCGGACCGCTCGGTCCATGCTGTATTCATCAGACGGACCGTGAGGGCCTCGCCTATCAGGCCCGCCAGCAGCCGGGTATAACTCTCGAGCATCGCGCGGTGGAAGGCGTCCGCCGCCTGCGGCTCCATGGCGCCCAGCTGCGTGCCGAGCTGGTCGAGCAGGAGCGCGGCCGAACGCAGCTCCCGCAAAACCGGACTCGGCAGCGAATCGGGAAACGTCAGGTGGCGCGCGCGCGCGTACATCGCGCACAGCGCGGCCTCCCCGATCAGCGGGGTCAAGTGCGTCATCAGCCGCTCCCATGCGTTCAGGGCGGCGGCACGTGCTGCGCACTCGCCGTCTGGCGACGCGGCAAGCACCTCATCAATCAGTTTTTGCCGCATCACATCACTGGTTTCCATCTAAGGCCGAGTAAGTATTGGTCATGTGCACATTTACAACTGGGCGTAACGCAGTATGGACGTTTATCCGTTTCCGCGCAGGTTTATTACGCTACCTGGCGTGGATGCCATGACAACGATAATCGCGCGCATCGCTGTCCGGTGCGGGGCGTGCGCGCGCTTTGTGCTAGGCTCGAACGGGTACCCTGGCGAATGCTCCCTGGTGACACGCGCGTGCGCGCCCCGTACCAGCCGGCGCGACGGCACGCTCGTCCCGATCCATTGAAAGGAGAACCCATGAAACCGCTTCCCCCAGCAGCGCAAGCGCTGGCCGCCAAGATCCTTGCCGCCGTGACCGACCTGACCCTGGCATCGATCCGCGACGATGGCACGCCGCACGCCTCGACGGTCAGTTTCGCCGCCGACGGGCTGGTGCTGTATGTCGCCATTGCGCTCGACAGCCACAAGGCGCACAACCTGCGCACCCATCCGCAGGTGGCGCTGACGGTGAACGCGCCCTACCGCGGCTGGCAAGAGATCCAGGGCTTGTCGATGGATGCCGTGGCCGAGATGATTCATGAACCGGTGGAAGCGCAGCGCGCCGCCGCCGCCCTGCTCGCCAGGTTTCCGGCATTCGCCGACGTGGTTGCCAACACGGCCGCCCTGCCGTGGCCGGGCATGCTGTTCGTGCGCATCACGCCGCTGGCCCTGTCCCTGCTCGACTACACCAAGGGATTCGGCCATACGGATTTTTTCGACCTGCGCGACAGCGCCGCCGGGCGCCTGGCCTGAAGGTGCAAGGACGGCGCTGGCGCCGCGCCTAGCGGGCGTTGCCGGCAGCGGCGATGAAGCCGGTGACCGCGGCCGAGGCGACCAGCGCCAGCAAGGCATCGATGTCGAGCGGCTTGACCACGTACTGGCCGAAGCCGGCCGCGATGGCGCGGGTGCGGTCGTCCGGCCGGGCATAGCCGGACATGGCGATCGCAAACGGGATATGCGCGCCGGCGGTGCGGCGCAGTTGCGCGATCAGCTCGTGGCCATCCAGGCCGGGCAGGTTGATGTCGCAGATCAGCACGTCGAAAGCCTGGGTGCGCGCCAGCGCCAGCCCGGCGATGCCGTCGTAGGCGGCGGTGACGCTGTGGCCTTCGGCCAGCAGCAGTTGGCCCAGGGTATCGTTGGCGTCGAGATTGTCTTCCACCAGCAGGATGCGGCGCGCGGCGGGCGCGGCACCGCCGGGCGGCGCTCCCGCCTCGCCGGCCGCGAGCGGCAGCGACACGGTGAACACGCTGCCCCGGCCAAGTCCGTCGCTGGCGCCCACCACCGTGCCGCCATGCAGTTCGACGATCTTGCGCGCCACGTTCAAGCCCACCCCCAGCCCGCCTTCGGAGCGGCCCGGTGCGCGCGGTCCCTGGGTGAACAGCTCGAAGATGCCGGGCAGCAGCGCCGCTTCCATGCCGGCGCCGTTGTCGGCCACGGTCACCACCGCCCTGCCCTCATGGGCGCGCGCAGCCACGCGGATGGTGCCGCCGTCGGCGGTGTACCTGGACGCGTTGACCAGCAGATTGGCAAAGGCTTGCGCCAGCCGGGCCGGATCGGCATGCACCGTGAGTTCTTCCGGCATGTCCAGCTGCAACTGCTGGCGCCGCTCCAGGATGCGCACCTGCACCGTCTGCAAGGCGCGCCGCAGCAGGGCGACCAGCGGCACCGGCGCGCACGCGAGCGTCATCGTGCCGCTGTTCAGACTGGACGCATCGAGCAATTCATCGAGCAGGCGGCTCAGGTCCTGCACCTGGCGGTGGATTACCGCATGCACATTGAGCAGGCCGGACGAGGGGTCGGGCAGTTTGGCCAGCATGGTGTTGGCCAGGCTGATGGGAGCGAGCGGATTGCGCAGTTCGTGCGCGAGCAGCGCCAGGAAAGCGTTCTGGCGCGCGCCGGCGTGCGCGGCGGCGTCGCGCAGGGTGGCGACGTCGGCGTCGCGCTGCGCCAGCAACAGGCGCAGGCCGGCCAGCTCGGCAGCCAGGGCTGCTTCGGCGGGGGTGGGCGATCCTGTTGGGCTGTGCTGGTTCGCCATGGCGTCCTTGGTTCGATCCGGCGAGGGCGGCAGCCGGTCCGCGCAGTATGGCGCCAAAACGCCGCGCGCGTGAAGTTAATTCACCGGTGTGCCGCTCAAGGACTTTTTTTGGCCGGACTGAGGATGGGGAACAGCTTGCCGAAGATGCCGTTCAAAACCTTGTCCGCGCCCATGTCGTCGGCGGCGTTGGCGACCACCAGCGCGCCGCTGCCCTGCTCCGGAAACAGCACGGCGATGGCCAGCCAGTTGCCGTCCGAGCCCTGGTGGACCAGCGCCGGCCCCTGGCGGCCGGCGACCGAGGCTTGCACGCCCCAGTCCAGGCCGGCGGGACTGTCCGGCTGCGCGGTCTGCATCAGCGTGCAGGATGCCGGCGCGAGCAGCTTGCCCTGGCCTTTGGCGCCGGCCAGCTGGTCGAGATTGAAGCGCGCCCAGTCGGCCAGGCTCATATGCAAAAAGCCCGCCGGCGCGAACATGGCCGGTGCGCCGTCGTCGAAGGTGGCCATGGCGAGCATCGGCTTGCCGTGCTGGTGGCCACGGTTCTGGCCAGCGCCGGTGTTGCCGAAACCGGCGTTGCGCATCGCCAGCGGCTCGAATACTTCCTTGCGCATCAGCGCTTCGTAGCTGTCGCCGGTGGCCTGTTCCGCGATCGCGGCGGCGATCAGGAAGCCGGTATTGCTGTAAGCGAAGGCGGGACCCGGCGCGACGGCCGGCTGGTCCCTGAGCGCTGCGGCGATGTAGGCCAGGCGCTGCTGTCCGGCCGGGCGGGCATCGGTGAAGAAATGTTGCGCGCCCTTGAGATCGAGCAGGTCGCGTGGCAATCCGGCCCGATGGGACAGCAAGTGCAGCAGCGTGACCTGGCGGTACGCGGGCAGCATGCCTGCGGCCAGCTCGGGCAGCAGCTTGTCGAGCGGCGCATCCCAGGCCAGCACGCCGCGCTCGGCCAGGCGCGCGATCATGGCCACCGTCATCACCTTGCCGGTCGAGCCGATCAGCCAGACATCGTCGGCGCCGGCGCGGCGCGGCCGGTCATTGCGCTGGCGGCCCTGCACTGTTTGCGCGGCGATGGCGCCGTCGCGCAGGATCACGGCGCCGACCGCCGGGACCTTGCTGCCGGCCATGGCCGATTTGACGATGGCGTCGAGCTTGTCGGGCGATGCCGCGCAAGTGGTGCCGGCGAGGGTGAGTGCGGCGATCAGGGCAATTCGTCGAAACAGCATGATGGGCTCCGCTCTCCGGTGCGCGGCCATGGCGGCGCGCACGGTGTCTATCCGCCTGCGATGCAGGATGAGTTCGCAGCTTACATCGCCGCGGGGCCAGTATGCGGCGGCGGGCGACAGGCTGCCGTTTCCGGGGAACAGAAGGTCGGGACGGCGCTGCCGGAACGCGGCCGTGGCCTGCCGGCCTGCACGTTGATCGGTTAAACTGCGTGCATGAAAAATTTTGAACTCCGGCGCGACCGCTACGAGGTATTCCGCCAATTCGACAATCCCCTGCTCAATATCAGCCTGACGCTGGAACTGCCCGATTTCCGTCCGTTTTGCAAGCAGCATGAGCTGCCGCCATTTCACTTCTTTTTGTATTGCGTGTTGTCGGCGATCGAGACGGTCGATAACTTCATGTACCGCGTGCACGAAGGCGAGGTGATCAAGATCGACGATTTCATCGGTTCGTTCACCGTGATCAATGAGGACAATAATCTCAATTTCGCGCGTTTCACCAGGAGCGCCGACCTGCGCGAATTCATCGCGCGCAGCGTGCGCGCCGGCCAGGAAGCGAAGGCCAGCCGCGCCTTGATCAATACCAGCGCGGACCTGACGCCGCGCCAGGCCAGGGAGAATATCTATATCACCTGCATGCCGTGGTTCGACATGCGCGCGATCGAGCATCCGATTTTCTGTCATCGCAGCGCCGATATTCCCTCGCTGGCCTGGGGCAAGTTCAGCGCGCCGGCCGGCGATACGATGACGATGCCGTTTTCGGTGCAGGCGCATCACGGCTTTGTCGACGGCTACCACGTGCATGTGCTGGCGCAGGCCATCGCGAACCGGGTGGCGGCGGTGATGGCCGCGCATGAAGGCGTTGATTAGCCGCGTTCCGCTCGTTTTCTCACTATCCGGCATGCACAAGGAAATCGGATTGCTCCGCTTTTTCAAGCGCAAGCTGGTTCCAGCACCAAGCCAGCGCGGCCCCGCTGAAACAGCGCCGATGGATGCTGAACTGACTTCCTGCTTCGCCAGGATGACCGAACGCCGGCAGGCTTAAACGTAACAAAACGAAATGTTTTTATTCTTTCGGATCGGCAGGAATAAGATGAGCGCGGATTGCATGACATACCGACACGTCCGCTGCAATCGCCAACCTCATGCGGTTCCAACCTGGAGAATGTTTGATGAAACGTGCTATGAACGCCGTACTACAACTCAGTTGCCTGGCCATGTTCAGTCACATCGGTGCAGCGGGCGCCGCCACCATTACCGTCGGGCCTGGGCAATCGATCCAGAATGCGGTGAATACGGCGATCGCCGGCGATACCGTGCGCGTGCTGGCTGGCACCTACACGCAAAAGGTCAAACTGGCCGACAAGAATGGCAGCGCGGGCAATTTCATTACCGTCAAGGGTGACGCCGGGGTGATACTCAGCGGTACGGGGCTGGTGCCAAGCGACCGCGAAGGCTTGATCACGATCACCAATTCAAACTATGTGCGGGTGGAGGGTTTCGACGTCACCAACTTCATCACGGGCGGATCGAATACGCCGGTCGGCATCCTGGTGCAGGGCAAGGGATCGAACATTCAAATCGTCAATAACAAGATCCACAACATCAAGCACACCAGCACCTGCAAGGACCCGTGTTCGGTGGGCGCGCACGGGCTGGCCGTGTTCGGCACCAACGCGGGCGGCATCACCGATTTGCTGGTGCAGGGCAACGAGGTGTATCAAAACGTGCTGCAGTCGAGCGAAGCGCTAGTGATCAACGGCAATGTCGACCGCTTCGAGGTGTTGTCGAACAATGTGCACGACAATAACAATATCGGTTTCGACTTCATCGGTTACGAAGGCGAATGCGGGGGCTGCGGCGAGAACGACCGGGTCCGCAATGGCATGGTTCGCGGCAATATCGCACGCAACAATTCGAGCTCGACCAACCCCTGGTACGGCAAGCAAGGTTCGGCCGGCGGTTTTTATGTGGACGGCGGCCGCAATATCCTCTTCGACCGGAATATTTCGACCGGAAACGACCTGGGCTTCGAGTTCGCCAGCGAACACGAAGGCAAGGCGACCGAGGATATCCTGATGATGAACAACATTGTCTATAACAACCGCGAGGCGGGCCTGTCGCTGGGCGGCTATTCGACCTCCGCGGGCGCGTCGCGCCGCATCCAGGTCCACAATAATTCCTTCTACAAGAACAAGGGCTGGGGAACCGAGCTGCTGTTCCAGTACAAGGTGACCGCCAGCCGTATCAGCAACAACATCTTCTTCGGCGAAAGCAGCGCGGATGAAGCGTATGAAGTGACTGGAAGCGGCCACAGCAACAATGCCTGGGGCAAGAATATCTGGTGGGGAACGGGCACGGCATCGTCCTCGCTGCCGGGCACGAAGGTCATTGCCGATCCAAAATACGTAGCGCCGGCGACCGGCAACCTCAAGCTGCAAGCCGCTTCCCCTGCCATCAATGCGGGCGCCGTGGCGCCCGCCGTGACGAACTGGACCTCGCCGCTGTGGATGCGCTATTTTCCATCCGGCGTGATTACGCCCAATGGCGTGGCCGATATCAACGGTGAATCGCGCAGCGAAGGCGCGATCGACCTCGGGGCCGATGAATTCGGCACCGCAGCGATGGCGGCCCGGGCGCCGCGCTAAGGGCCGCCCGCGCACCTGGAGGCCAGCGCCAGCGGCTGGCCTCGTCAGGCGCGGCCCTGTTACAGCTTGGTGTTGCCGCGATACCAGTCGTTGCCGACCAGCCGCAGATCGGCCGTCTGCACCGAACCGAGTGCGCCCGACCCGCTGCGGCTTTCGTCGATGCTCTGGATGTTATCGATCGCCACCGTGTTATCGCGGTTATACACGGTACTGTGCAGCAGCACGGTGCCATTATTCCAGTCGACGCTGGTCAGGGTCCCCTGCTCGATCGTGTAGTTGCTCGCTCCATACGGCACATAGATCATCAGGTATTTGCCTTGCTGGATCTGCAGCAGCTGGCGCCGGATCTGTTCTTTCCAGCCGTCGAACGGCGCTTCGGCCTCCAGGTTGGCGCTTTCCTTGGCACTCCATTCTTCCGCCGCCGATAGCATGCCGGCATATTTGGAGCGGTCGATGGTGCGCATCACTTCATCGGCGATGCGCACCTGCTCCGTGTACGGCAGGTATTTGGGAATATTGAACTCGTTGCGCCACTGCTCGGTGCGTACGATGTAATCGGCGTGCGTGGTGAACGTCGGCAGCGCTTCGCCCAGGCGGGTACGTTCATGTTCAATCCAATCCTCGGCTTCGGCGGCGATCTGCTCGTATTTATCGGTACCGATATCGAACAGGGCACGGTCGGCGATCTCCACCTTGAGATCGTAGGGATAGTCTTCCTGGATATTGAACTCCGCGCACCACTTGGCCGACTGCGCCACAAAATCGGAAACCGACAAATCGAATGGATTGATATTCATGTACATGCTCTCCAGTTAGTATGGTAAATGTCATTAACCTGCCTCTACCCCTACCCGACGCCGAGCTGTCGTATCAGCTTGTTACGTGCTTGAAAACCTGCCGCGCATTGCTTGATGTGAAAACCAAGCTTACTCTCGAATCAACAATAATACAAAGGCAATCGTGGCGCAGGCTGGCGCGGCGCGCGTGCCGGTGTTGTTCTTATGGCGCGTCCTGGCCCGGCACCGCCACCAGTTGCCGCGCGAGGGACGCCTTGCCCCCGGAATCGGACACCCGCACGACGACCTGGTAGCTGCCCTGTGCCGCGTAGGTGTGGGCGGCGCTCACCTCGCCCCTGCCCCGGCTCTCGCGCACACGCGCCGATTGCGCGCCGCTGCCATCGCCCCAGTCGATCGTCGCGGCATGGGTGTCGTACGCGTTGCGGTCGCGGAACGATAGCGTGAGCCTTGCCGGCTGGTTCGGGAGCGCCGCGCCGGTCCGGATCGGCCCCAGCACCGGCGCGTCGGTACCGCCACCGCCAAGGCGCAGCAGCACCAGCCCGGCGTTGGAATTGCACCTGGGGTGCACCTGGAACCATGTTGACCGTTGGCGTGCCGGGCGGGACGAGTTACCGCAAACTCCGCTGTCAGCGCATGACGCCGTTTCCGGGCGGCCGGCTTCCCCCGCCTTGCCTGTCCCCTTGGCCGGGCGAGCGGTTACAATCGCGCCAACCGCATGGAGCCCCCTGATGAAAACGAACTTGACGCCGTGCCTCGCAGCCTTGGCACTGGCCTTGGCCCTGCCGCCCGCAATGGCGACGGAAATTGCCTCCCCGGTGGGTGGCTGGAACCGCTCGGGCCTGGTCGACAAAAGCGATGACGCTACCGTGGCCTATCCCAATTCGCCGATCGACCGCGGCGCCCAGAGCAAGCGCAGCATGATCAAGGGGCGCATCGCGGCGGCCGCCGGCAAGCGCGAGGCGCACCAGTTGGTGGTCAACGGCAATCCCCTGCGCCTGATGACGGACGAGCAGGGCCACTACGCGCGCCCTTACCTGTTCGGCGCCGGCTCGAACAGCGTGGAAGTCAAATCGCCGCAGGGCAAATCGCTCAGGCGCGTGCAGTTTTACGAAACCAGCTCGGGCCGGCCCCTACCCGGCCTGCGCATCATCTGCGCCTGGGACGATACCGAAGCCGAGATCGACCTGCATATCGTCACGCCCGATGGCCAGCACGCTTACTTCGGCCATCCGGTACTGAGCAACGGCGGCGGGCTGGACGTCGACAGCGTGGACGGCCCGGGTCCGGAAATGTTCACCATGACCGCACCCTTGCGCGGGAACTACCATGTGTACATCAATTACTGGGGCAAGCTGGGCGCAAACGGTTATCACTTCGACGAAAGCAAGCGCCAGATGCAGATGATCACCGCGCGCGTGACGCTGGTGTACAACGAAAACACGCCGCGCGAGAAACGCGACGAGTTCGTGCTGCCCATGCGCAGCATCGGCGAACTGACGCTGGTGAAGTCGTTCACATTCTGAGTCGCGGCGTTCAAGGGCAATGGCGCGGATGGATCGATCCCGGGCCATCGCCGCCGCGTTGAGGTGATCAATCGCCGCCGGTCAGAGCTTGATCTCGGTACCGAGCAGCGTGAGGAACTGCGCCAGCCACTGCGGGTGCGCCGGCCATGCCGGGGCCGTGACGAAGTTGCCGTCCGTGACGGCCTGGTCGACCTCGATCTGCGCGTACTCGCCACCCGCCATGCGCACTTCCGGCGAACAGGCGGGATAGGCGGAAATGCGCTTGCCGCGAATCACATCGGCGGCCGCCAGCAATTGCGCGCCATGGCAAACCGCCGCAATCGGCTTGTTGGCCTTCGCGAACTGCCTGACCAGTTCGATCACCCGTTCGTTCAGGCGCAGGTATTCCGGGGCGCGGCCGCCAGCGATCATCAAGGCATCGTAGTTGCTTTCGTCGGCCTCATCGAAGCTGGCGTTGAGCGCGAACAGATGGCCGGGTTTTTCGGTGTAGGTCTGGTCGCCCTCGAAATCGTGGATCGCGGTCTTGATCTTGTCGCCCGCTTTCTTGCCGGGACAGACCGCGTGCACGGTGTGGCCGACCATGTGCAGCGCCTGGAACGGCACCATGGTCTCGTAATCTTCCGCAAAATCGCCCGTCAGAAACAAAATCTTCTTTCCAGCCATGCTTGTTCTCCTTGGTCAGTGGTGAAGTGATGCTTGCCGCTTGATTCATATCCAGATAATACGCCTGAATCCGGCTACGTAGCTGACGGTACCGGCTGAACGGCGACGTGCATGGCCCGCCCTGCCCCACCGAATGAAGTGCTACAGTAAAATACACTATTCTGATCAAGAGAGAACCGCCATGACCCACCCTACTTCGTCGCCCACCAGCGGCACGCTCTCCCAAAGCGAACTCGCGGCCTTTGCCGACCGCGTCTGGGATGAAGAAATCGTTCCGGCCCTGGTGTCGTACATCGCCGTGCCGGCCAAAAGCCCCGCCTTCGATGCCCAGTGGGAAGCCAACGGCTATCTCGACCGGGTCGTGCGCGATGCCGAGGAGTGGATCAGGAGCAAAAAGATTCCGGGGCTGAAACTCGAAGTGCTGCGCGCGCCGAATCGCTCGCCCGTCATTTTCTTCGAGTTGCCGGCCACCAAAGCCGCTTCCAACGATACCATCCTGATCTATGGCCACCTCGACAAGCAGCCGGAATTCGACGGCTGGCGCGGCGACCTGGGTCCGTGGACGCCCAAGTACGAGGACGGCAAGCTGTACGGACGCGGCGGCGCCGATGACGGCTACGCCGTGTATGCCTCGCTCACGGCCATCATGGCGCTGGACCGCCAGAACATTCCGCGCCCGCGCTGCGTGGGCCTGATCGAAACCTGCGAAGAAAGCGGCTCGTACGACCTGCCGCCTTACCTGGAGATGCTGGGCGACCGCCTGGGCCAGGTGTCGCTGGTGGTATGCCTGGATTCGGGTGCCGGCAACTACGACCAGTTGTGGCTGACCACCTCGCTGCGCGGCATGGTATCGGGCACGCTCAAGGTGGAAGTGCTGACCGAAGGCATCCACTCGGGCGCCCATTCGGGCGTGGTGCCGTCGAGTTTCCGCATCCTGCGCCATCTGCTGGACCGCCTCGAAGACGCCAAGACCGGGCGCTTGCTGCCGGAAAGCTTCCATTGCGAAATTCCGCACGTGCGTATCGAGGAAGCGAAGGCGACCGCCGCCATCCTCAAGGAAGAAGTGTACAAGCGCATGCCGTGGGCCTGCGGCGCCGATGGCGGCTCGGTGCTGCCGGTCACGACCGATCCGCTCGAAGCGATCTTGAACCGCACCTGGCGGCCGACTTTGTCGGTGGTGGGCGCGCAAGGCTTTCCAGAGTTCGCCAATGCCGGCAATGTGCTGCGGCCCTGCTCCGCCTTCAAGCTGTCGCTGCGCATTCCGCCTCTGCTCGACGGCAATGCCGCCGCGCTTCAACTCAAGGCCTTGCTGGAAGATAACGCGCCCTACAATGCGCGCGTGTCCTTTGTACCGGATGGCACGCCGGGTTCGTACGGCGCCAGCGGCTGGAATACGCCGGAGCTGAGCCCGTGGCTGTCCAGCGCCGTCAACGCGGCCAGCGAGAGCCATTTCGGCACGCCGGTCGGCTATCTGGGCGAAGGTGGCACCATTCCACTGATGGGCTTGCTGCAAAAGAGCTTTCCGAAAGCACAGATGATGGTGTGCGGCGTGTTGGGACCGAAGAGCAATGCGCACGGGCCGAACGAGTTCCTGCATGTGCCGTACGGAAAACGGCTGACGGCGGCGGTGGCGCAGGTGATTGCGGCGCATCCGTAAATAGCCAGGGCGCGCCGGGCGCAACAGACCGGTTTCGCCCGGCGTCCGGCCGGCCGCGCACAGGGCGTCGTGTTTGATCCACGGCGCGACGGGCCGGGGACGAAGCGGGCAGACGAAGCGGACCGAAAAATCGCTCAGTGCATCGGCCCTGCCCCATTCTCTTTCGATATGGTGCCGCGCCACGCGCCCGTTGCGCTGCCGCGCTGCTCCAGCATGTCCTTGAAGCGTTGCAGGTTGGCGCGCGCCTGCATGCGGACGGCCCCGGCCATATCGCCCAGGGTTTCCAGCGCGTCTTGCGGGTCGTAGTACAGCGCAAGCGTGACATTGGTGCGCCCGCCCGGCAGTTCCTTGAACGTCACCGTGCCGCCGTTCGGCGTGCCGGAAGTGCTGCCCCAGGCGATATTTTTGTCCGGGACCTGCTCGGTGATGTCGGCATCCCACTCGATGACCTTGCCGAACACGTCCGCCTTCCAGTGCAGGCGCTTGTCGTCGAGCTGGCGCACTTCATGCACGCTTTCCATAAACTGTGGAAATTGCTCGAACTGCGTGAACTGATCGTAGACAGTGCGCACCGGAAGATCGACATCGATACTGACACGCGATTGACTGCCCTTGCCGCCAGACTTTTGGATTTGCTTGGCCAGCAAGGTTCCACCGACCGCAACAGCCACCAACCCGAGAATACGGCTCAACATGGTTTCCTCCTGATTGTCGATTGAGATGCGTCAGCGCAGCCGGAGCGGCGTGTCGCCATGCGTCCTCGCAGCGGTTCCACGCGTCGCACCAGAAATCGGACGAAATAAGCCAGGACTGGACATGGGAAACAAAAAACCCGCAGTCTCATGAAGAGCGCTGCGGGTTTTTTGTCAGTCCGGAAGCAAGCCGGACAGAATTTTGGCGGAGACGGTGTCCTTAGGACTGAACGCCGCATCGCTGGTACGGAAGCGATAATTACGCCCGCACAACATCCGCTGCTTCTCGAAAAAGGCAGGAACTCGCTCCTTGAATTCGCACTGCCGGACGGGGCCAAACTCATCGTACCTTGTATCGAATTCTTCTCTCCTTGCTTCGGCAGATCGGGCGAGCTGAAGCGGGTGCTTGCGACCAACCCGTGGGACGGGCAAGGCGACACAGCTACTCATCGGCACATAACGCCGCGGGCTTATCGCTGACTGATGGCGGGAGGATCAGACTGTCTCGCCGTGGGTTTCAATGATGGCGGCAAGCGGCCTACGCAGGCATTCGCCGTGCCGCTGCCTGATCGCACCGAGGCGCGCGAAGAAAACGATGCGCCGGTCGCCGCCGGCCAGGCGCTGCAATTGGCCGCGCGCCCGGTCGTGCTGCAGCATCACGCTGAGCGGGTGCAGCGCAAGTCCGAGCCGCTGCGCGTTCAGCCATACTTCCATCAGGCGCGCGCCGGCCTGGACCATCACCGTCGATGCAACATCGTCCGACGGCAGGCTACACAACAGCAGTTGCGCTGAGTCTTTTACCAGCGCCGCCAGTTGCCCCGCCATGGTATGCGGCACGCGCACGATGCGCAGCACTTGCATGACCGCCGGCGCCAGCACACATTGCATGATGCGCGTACGCAGCGGCGACATCGGTCCCATCAGGCTATGCAGATAAAACCCGTCCTCGGCCGGCTTGCGCGGATCGAAATGCAGGTAGCGGTAGGTTTCCTTCCATGCGCGGTAGCTGGAGAAGTCCAGCGCCGCGAACTGCCGTACCAAACCGGCGGCAGGGGCAATGAAAGCCGGGCTGCGTTCCACCCGGATATGCAGTTGGTCCCCGGTCAGCTGTTGCGGCCAGTGCCGTTCCAGCAATTGCGCGAGCACCATGTCACTGCAACCGCCCTCGGCAAACGGCGCGCGATGCGTACGGCGCTGCCGGACGCTGTCTTGCAACCCGGCTAATGCCGTGGCATCTGGAACGCGCTGCGGCTGCACAGCAAGCAACACCAGGCCCCGGCAGCCATGCCCTTGTTCCAGCGCTTGCAGGGCCTGCGTATCGCGCATATCCAGCCAGTGCCAGTTGCAGTGAAAGCCCAGCGCATCGAAGGCCGCGCTCAACAAGCCGAGGAACATGCCGCAACTGAGCTGCATTTCCAGCGCAAGACTGGGTAATGCTCTCAAGGTACGCTTGCGATCGATGCCCAGCAGCAGCAACTGCGCGTGCTCCGGCCAAGCATGTGCCGGCAAAAGTTGCGCCCGCATCCGCCTGTCTTCGATGTGCACCAGCTTCCATGGCTGGCAGTTGTGCGACGACGGCGCCTGGCGCGCAATGTCGACTGCTTGTAGCAGGTTTTCTTCAAATTCCATCAACGTCCCTTACCCGTGCCCGTGTGACACGCACTGTCCTACCAGCGCCAGCGCGTAATCGCCGATCAGCCCGCCGTAGCCGCTCAGCTGCGATCCTTGGCTGCTCGGCAACTGTGCCACCAGGCGCGGCGACACGCGCCATGAGAAGCTGCCGTCGCAGCCGATTGCTTCCAGCTCGAGGTCGGCAAACCAGCCGAATATGCTTTTCCCGTGTGCCTTCATGAAGGCTTCCTTGAAGGCCCAGACCGCAGTACAGGCGGCATCGCCGCCGCCGGCGCTGACGCGCAATTCATGCGCAGTAAATGCCATCTCGCGTGCCGCATCCGGAAACGGCCGCACACGCTCTATATCGATGCCGACCGGATAAGCACTGGCCGCAGCCACCGCATATCCTTGCGAATGGCTGATGCTGACATGGCCACCGGCTGCCTCCGGCTGGCCGCGATTGTGTTCGGCACTGCTGTTGCCGATGACCAGCGCATGCAACGGCGATTCGGCACCGGCCTGCGCATGCAGCTGCTGCAATGCGGCCTTGGCGGCGACGCGCCCGGCCATCCATTCGCGGCGCCGCTTGGCCAGCCGCAATCCGTGCAGCCGCTCGCGCTCGGTATTGCCAAACATGCGTGCGAGGTAAACATGATCATGTTCGCGCCGCGCTACCGCGTCGACCGACACTGCGCTGACAACGCAGTCACCGATGCCCACTATGCAAGCCGTTTCCGTCCGCGGCAACATGATTGCGGCAATGCCGCTCATGCAGGCGCCCGGTAACCGGCGCCGAGCCGCGTGCCGGCCACTTCCTCCACCACTTCCGCCATCGTGGAAAAGCCTTCCACCAGCCGCGCGAAGCTCGCGCTGCCCATGTCGCGCTCGAATGCCTCGTTGCTGCTCACCTTGATTACCTCGATATAGTGGAACGGCGCATCAGGCGCGCTACTGACCCGGTACACGTCGAAACTGCGCACACTCGGCAATTCCGGACAGGTCGCATAGTCGGTGTCCAGTACCCAGTTTTCGAAAGCCTGCGCATGGCCGATGTCAAGCAGGCGGATTTTATGGACGATGGATTGCATGTGAGACTCCCGTGGTTAGTGAACGCTGCTATCTGCTTGCAGCAGCAGGTGGTAATTGATGCCGCCGGTGCCGAAGGAACTGACCGCCGCGCGCCGGCGGCCGTCGATCGCATCCCAGCGCGTGTTGGCGGTCACCAGTTCGGCCGGGATGCCCGCCAGCGGCAACAGCGGATCGATCCGGCGGCGCAGCAAGGTGGCCGGCAGCGCATGCCGCTGCAAGGCGAGCAGCGTTTTCAGCAAGCCGGCGGCGCCGGCGGCGGCGAAGGTATGACCGATGTTGGATTTGACCGAACCGATGCGCAGCGGCACTGCGCGCGCGCCGCCGTACACGCTGCCGATCGACGTCAGTTCCGCCAGATCGCCCAGGCGCGTGCCGGTACCGTGCGCTTCGACGTACTGCACGCTCGCTGGCGCATAGCCGGCCTGCGCGAAGGCGCGGCGCATCGCCAGCGCCTGCCCGTCCGGATCGGGCGCGGTCATCGACACTGCATCGGTGGAGCCGCCAACACCGGTGATCGTCGCATGGATACGGTCGCCGTCGCGCAGCGCATCGCTGAGCCGCTTGAGCACGAACAGCGCCGCGCCATCGCCCGGCGAGAAGCCGTCGGCATGCTCGGCAAACGGCGCTATCCTTTGCTGCGACAGCATCATTTGCGAGGAACAGAGCACCAGATCGCGCAGGTTGGCCGGCAATTCGACGCCGCCGGCCAGCACCAGGTCGTAGCGATGCCGACGCAAGGCCAGCACCGCATTGTTGAACGCTGCCAGTGACGACGCGCAGGCCGCTTCCACCGCGACCGGCATCGCGCCAAGGCCGAAGCAGGCCGACACCAGTGCCGCACTGCCGCTGGCAAGGTAGCCGTCCAGCGTGAAATGATCGATGCCGTGGTCCGCCGTAGCGGCAGCGGGCACGCTTCCCAAGGTGCGCGCCAGTTCAGGCGCGTGCAGCCGGCACGCGAGTTCGCGCTCGCGGCCCAGGCTGAGATTGGAGGCGACCATCACCGCGGTGCGGCCGAGCTTGCCGCGCTTGTGCGCCAGGCCGAAATCGGCCAGGGCTTCGGCGGCGACATGCAGGGTCAGCTTTTGCGCGATATCCAGCCCGGCAGCGCGCTTCGGGAATATTTTATATGCGGCAAGACCGGCATCGTACTGCTCGCGCTGCTTGAGGTCAGCGCCGTATTGCGCATAGCTGGACAGCAAACCGGCCTCGCCTTCGCCAAAATAGGCGGAGCGCGGCAGCACGCTTTCCGGCAGCGGCTGCACTGCATCAAGGCCGTCGAACAGGCGCTGCGCGAAGTCGGCGCTATTGCTGCAGGGACCGAAGGCACCGCCGATACCGACGATCGCAATCGCTTCCTGCTGTTCTTGCGCAGGCGGCATAGCGGACGACAATGCATGACTGGCACTGTCGGGTGCCGACAGCACCAGATGCCATTGCACGCCGGTCAGGCTGCTGCCAAAGACGCCGGCAAGCTGCGGCGCGTCGCCAGGCCAGGCAATCGCAGCAGCGGGATACGCCATACCGGCACGCGCATGCAGCGCTGCCGAGCTGCGCATCTGCGGCAAGGTTTTTTCGTGCAACGCCAGGCTGCTGCCTGCTACCGCGGCCAGTGCCGCATTGGCAAAGGTATGACCGAAGGTGGCGACACTGGCGCCAACCTGCAGCGGCCGCTGCTTGCCTTGCGCACAGGCATCGCTCAAGACGCTCAACAACTGCGGCGCCTGGCTGCCGATGCCGGGCAGCACGCAGTCGATATACTGTTGTGCCGCCGCCGTCACGTCCGCCTGTGCACAAGCTTCATTGATCACATGGAACGCCGCCCTGCCATCAACGGCATACGCCAATGCCCCCGGCACGTCCTGCCTTGCCGCACCCATGCCGCGCAGCACGCTGTAGATGCGGTCGTTGTCGCGTCGCGCATCGGACCAGCGTTTGAGCAGCAGCGCGGTGGCGCCTTCGCCCATGGGCGTGCCTGCTCCGTCCTGCGCAAAAGGGTGGCCGCCGCAGGCGCCGGTAAAACCCTTTCTTGCCAGTGCCAACGGCGTCAGAAGGCTCTCGATGCGTTGTCCGCTGGCGACGATGACTGCCCTGCTCTGGCCGCTGTGAAGCGACAGGCTGGCCGCCTCCAGCAGCGCGTAGCCGGTCGCATCCGCGCATTCCATTGCCT
Organism: Massilia sp. DJPM01; assembly: GCF_030348125.1. Lineage (NCBI taxonomy): Bacteria > Pseudomonadati > Pseudomonadota > Betaproteobacteria > Burkholderiales > Oxalobacteraceae > Massilia > Massilia sp. DJPM01. The sequence continues at coordinate 78,840 of NZ_JAQOZV010000010.1, read as the reverse complement.
GCACCGGACCACGCAGCGACAGGAAGGATGCAATGCGCGCCGGAATGCTGCTTGCCATTTCGCCGACCCGGTCATGCGAGGAGGAACCGAAGCGCTCGCGCAATGTCTCCTTCAGGAGCGAAAATTGATCGGCGCTGCCAGCAAGTTCATGCGCCAGGCGCACGCCTTCCACCTTCAATGCGTTGGCGATGGTACTGTCGAAGCCGAAGCAGGTGCCGCACATGACGGCCACGTCATCGCGCGCCAGATCGCGCTTGTCATACCCGGCATCGCGCACGCACTCGTCCGCCACCTGCAACAGCATCAACATCATGTGCGATACCGATTTGCGGTAGGCCGGCGGAATGCGGAAGCGCTTGAAATCGACTTCCATCTCGTCGAAAAAGGCGCCGTGCCATCCTTGCAACTGTTCGCGCACGTTGCTGTCAGTATCCCAGTAACGTGCCAGCGGCAGCGGCGCAAAGTGAGACGTCCCCGCCTGCAGCTGGCGCCAGAACGCCTCCTTGCCGCGCGCCTGTGGATACAGGCAACCGATGCCGACGATCGCGATCGGCTCGAAATCGGGCGGCTTATGCATCGGCGCTGACGATCTCGTTGCGCTGGTCCGCATGCGGCATGGCTGCGCTGTCGCTGCTGCCGCGAGTCAGTTGCTCCAGCGCGCGGTAGTCGATCTTGCCATTCGCATTCTTCGGCAATGCTTCCAGTTGCCGGGCAAGCCTGGGGATCATGTAGCGCGGAAGCCGGGCGCTGCAGTAGCTCTTGATATCGAGCACGCCAAGTCGTTCGCCGGCATGCCGCAGCGTGTAACAGGCAACGAGGTGTTGGGTATCCCCCGCGCACTGCGCCACCACCGCGACTTCTGCGATACCCGGCATCGCGCCCAGCACCGCTTCGATTTCGCCCAGCTCGATACGGTTGCCGTTGAGCTTGAGCATGCGGTCCTTGCGGCCGTGGTAGTACAGGAAGCCGTTCTCGATGCCGACCAGGTCGCCTGTGGCATGGCGCCGGTGCAGGTGGTTGGCGTGATTGGCCGCTTCCTGCCGGCGCCAGTAGCCAGGCGTCACGCACGCGCCAGAAACGACCAGTTCGCCGATCGCACCTTCGCCGCTGACCGGCTGCCCGTCCGCGTCGACAATTTCCGCAATCACGCCGGGCAGCGTGCTGCCGATATAGACTGGCTTGTCGCGCGCAATGTCAGCGTCGCGCACGTGGTAGTACAGGCAGACGTTGGTCTCGGTCGGGCCGTACAGGTTATACAGCGCGCATGCCGCAGGCAGGCAGGATTTCAATGCCTGCAGTTGCCGTATCGGGAATACCTCGCCGGCGAACAGCACATGGCGCAACGATGCGGTCACCTCGGATGTCAGCTCGCCGCTGCCAGCGAGCAGCGCGAGTGCCGACGGCACGCTGTACCAGACGCTGACCTGGTGGCGCCGGATGCCGGCGATCAGCGCCGCCAGATCGCGCTGCTCGTCCTCGCGCACGATCCATACCGCAGCGCCGACCGCAGCAGCGGCGAAGTAATCGAAGGTGCTCAGGTCGAAATGAAAACCGGCATGGTTGGCGACGACGTCGTGCGGCGTCATCTTGAATTCCGCCAGTGCCCAGGCGATGAAACTGTGCAGGTTACCGTAGCTGATCTGCACGCCTTTCGGCACGCCGGTGGAGCCGGAGGTAAACAGGATGGCGGCGAGATCGTCCACAGCGGCGGCGAATGGTGGCGGCAGTTCGACCGACGGCTGTATTGCGGCAAGCTTCATGATCGCAGTGCGACCAGGCGGCGCATCATCGCCAGGCACATCATCCACGATCAGCACCAGTTTCAGCGTATCGCGCTGCCATCCGTCCAGCGCACGGAAATGTGCGGCATCCGTGACCAGCACCGTCGGTTCGGCGCTGTCCAGGATTTTCCTTGCGCGTTCGGCCGGCTGGGTGCCGTCCAGCGGCACATAGACGGCGCCGATTTCCATCGCCGCATAGAGCGACAAGGCATAGTCCTGGCATTTCGGCAGCCAGATGGCGACGCGGTCGCCAGGCTGTGTTCCATGGCGCGCAAAATGGGCAGCGCGCTGGCGCACGGCCTGGTAGAACTGTCCATAACTGATGGCGTCAGGATCAACGAATGCAGGACGATCGGGATGTTCCTGCGCGGAACTGCGCAGGTAATCAATGACTGGGGTGAAGGTTGGAGTGCTCATGTTCTTCTGTTAATTAGATTGAGGTGCTTCACTTTTTTGTAGAAAAAGAGGGTAAGCGGTCCTGTGCCGCTCCCGTGCACGCAGATTGCGATCCGGGATACGCCACCTCCCCCCCTTGCAGAGGGGGAGGAACCGTCAGTCCTTCACCTGAACACCTAGCCCCGCACCTCCACCCCCACCTCCTTGGCCGCATCCACCAGTATCTGCGCCGCCTGATCCAGATCATCGGCCGTGTGCTCGCTGCTCACGCTGATGCGCAAACGCGCATCGCCGACCGCGACGCCGGGGAACACCACGGTCTGGCAATACAAGCCGCGTGCACGCGCCGCGCGTCCGAATTCCAGCGTCTTGCGATCATCGCCGACCACCACCGGGAGGATCGCGCTGGCGGAATTCTCAAGGTCGAACCCGGCTTCGAGCAAATGGCCGCGCAAGTGATGGACGTTGCGCCACAGCTTGCTGATGCGCTGCGGCTCGCGCTCCATCACGTCGATCGCGGCGATCAGGCCGGCCGCGACCGCCGCCGGGATGGTGGCTGCAAACACATAGGAATGCGAATAGAAACGCAGGTAATCGACCACCTCCTCGTCGCCGCAAACGAAGCCGCCGACGCCAGCCAGGGTCTTGCTCATGGTGCCGACTTCCAGGTCCGCCGCGCCCTTCATGCCGAAATGCTCGGTGGTGCCCGAACCGGTGCGGCCGAGCACACCGGTGGAATGGGCATCGTCAACCAGGACCCGCGCACCGTATTGCTTCGCCAGCGCGACCAGGCGCGGCAAGTCGACCACATCGCCGTGCATGCTGAACACGCCGTCGGTGACGATCAGCTTGCCGCCGTCGTGGTCGGCATATTTCTGAAGGATGTTTTCCAGTCCGTCCAGGTCGTGCGGATAAATCTTGCGCGCTGCGCCGGCCAGCTTGCAGCCGTCCTGGATGCTCATGTGGTTCAGCGCATCGGTAAAGATCAGATCGTTCTGCCCGGCCAGCGCGGAAATGCAACCCAGGTTGGCGGAATAGCCGGACGGGTAGACGATACATGCCTGCCTGCCCTTGAGCTTCGCCAGCCGGCGCTCCAGTTCCATGTGCAGCACATTGGTGCCGCCGATCAGGCGGCAACCGGTATTGGTGGCACCGTATTCGCGCACGCCCTTGACGATCGCCTCGATCACTTCCGGATGATTCGCCAGGCCCAGGTAATTGTTCGACGCAAACATCAGGAATTCCCGGCGCTTGCCGCTGACCTCGTCGTAGATCACCGCACGGTTGCTGCAGCGCGATTCCAGCGGCATGCCGTACCAGTACAACTGTTCTTGCTGCTTGCGCTGATAGAAGGTATTGAACTCGCGCGCCTTATGGAACAGGTCGCGATGCGGGATGTGGACGAAATCCCTCATCGTACGATCGTCGTCCGCTGTCGGCTCCGCCGCCACGGAAAGCGCGCTGGCGTCAGCATGGGCGAGGTTATCGATGAACTCTGACCACTTCTTTTCTTCCGTCGCCGGCGGCACTGCCATTGCCGGAGCTGCCGGTTCCAGCATGTCCAGGTGCACCAGAGGGCGCAGATGCGCGATGACCTGTGCAATGCTGGTCAAGCCTGGAGGAAAGGTGAGGGCGGCCATCCCAAGCAACTTGGGAAGCTCGGACAACACGGCTGCCTGGGTAACGGAGTCGATGCCGAGATCACTCTCCAGCTCGGCATCCGGCGCGAGGTCGCCCGGCTTGTAACCGGTGTGGCGGCTGTAGGCGGCGATGACCGCCGTCGTCAGCGCATCGGCTGCGTGCTCCGGCACGCAGGGTCGCTGCGGCAAGGCAAGCGTCTTTCCGTCCTGTTCCAGGCATTGCCCGATATGCGCCAGCACCAGCGCAATCGTGCTTGTCTGTTGCGGATTTTGCCGGCTGGGCAGGCCGAGCGCCTTGTAAAGCTCCGCAAGGGTTGTGGCCAGCGTCACCGAGTCGATCCCGAGATCGCTCTCGAAATCGGCATCCGGCACGAGGTCGGCGCGTGCGTAGCCGGTGTGGGTTTGGAACATGCCCAGCACATACGCCTGCAGTCCTGCGTCCGGCGTTGCGATATGGTCGATTACCTGCTCGTTCATCATGCTCCCCCCGCTGCCGCTGCCAGTGCCGGCCGGCTTTCGCTTTGCAAGCGCTCGACCAGATCGAGCATGTGCTGCACCGATTTGAAATTGCTCGGGACCACCTCCTTCAGAGGCACCGTCACGCCGGCCTCCCGCCGCAGCAGGTCGACCAGATCGAACAAGGCACTGGAATCGATGATGTTCAATTCCAGCAAGGGCGTGTCCAACGCAAACTGCTGGCACTCGCCGCCGAGGTAGTTCTCCGCGATATACGCGAGAAGCTTGTTTCCTAACATGGTGTCCTCTCCTTCGATGATGTTTTCAGGTTGCTGACAGGCGCGCTCATTTCCGCTTTTCGCCGATGAACAAGGTGCGCGGCCCCGGTATCGCCTGCACCCTTGCATTGACGAAGCCCGCTTCCGTGAAGCGTTGCAGGTATTGCGCGCAGGTCGATTCGATGCCGCCGTCAGTGGACACCAGCATGTTGATCGACAGCAGCGACGTGAACAGTGGGCCGCTTTCGTCATCGGCCAACGGTGTCTCGCTGGCGATGAAGGTGCCGCCCGCCGGCAGCGCCTCGTGGATGTGACGCAGGATCTGCATCTGGATGTCCGGCGCATAGTCGTGCAGCATCCAGCCGAGATGAATCAGGTCGTGTTCCCCCTTGGGGATGGTGCCGCTGATGACGTCGCCCGCCACGATCTTGATGCGCTCGGCATAACCATGCTCGGCGATCTTGTCGCGCACGAAGCTGGTCGCCTGCGGCAGTTCGCAGATGCTCAGGCCAAGCTGTGGATAGCGCGCAGCGACAGCCATCGGCAAGGTGCCGATGCCGCTGCCGATATCCATGAATTTGCTGTAGCCGGAAAAATTGAATCCCTGCAGCATGCCCTCGATAAAGGGTTGCGCGAAAATGCCGAGGAATTCCTGGAAATCAACGACATCCTGCGGGTTCTGGTACAGGATGCTGAACCAGCTGCGGTCATCACCGAAAGCCGCCTGACGCTGATCCTTGTCCTCATGCACCCCTTGCGCCGTATGTGACCACAGCGGATACAGGAAGGTATCGATATGGCGGCCGAGCCAGCCCAGCCATTGCGCTGAACCACTCACCATGTAGTCGCGCGCGGCCTTGGTGAGGCTGAAATGATCCTCCTCCTTCGCCAGCAGGCCGATGGCAGTCAAGGCGATCAGCAGGCGCTTGCCGGATTGCAGCGGAATCTTGCGGTGCTCGCAAATGGCTTCTGCCGTTGCCGGGCCTTGCTCCAGCGCGTCGAAGACTTTCAGTTCCAGGGCGGCAGTAATCGTCTTGGTCTTGAAAAATCCCATCATCAAGTCAACGATCTGCTCTTTATTCATTTCCATGTTTCGGTTCCCATTAATTTAAAAAGGTGGACATTTCTTCGCAGACGGTCGCGAACGAACGCACGAAGTGATCGATTTCTTCCCGGCTGATCACCAGCGGCGGCTGGATGCGGATCACGGTCGAACTATTGGCCGTGACGAAGGTGAGGATGCCGTGGTCATTGCTGAGCTTGGTGACGAAGCGCATGCAGAACATCTCGGCCAGCGACTCTTCCATCTTGCTCATCGCATCGGCCAGGTGCTGCTTCACTTCATCGGGGAAGAAACGGTAGGTCAGGTGCCAGTCGCCCGGCAGGCGCGTGCCGAATTCGCGTGCGCAGGCTTCCACCGCGCCCGCGAAATCGTTGTCGAGCTGGATGCCGAGCATCAGGCCGCGCCCGCGCACTTCGGCGATGAACGGGTAGTGCTCGGTGGCTTTTTCCAGCTCCGCCTTGAAGTAGGTGCCGAGTTCGTCCGCGCGTTCGGCCAGACCCTGCTGATGCAGGCCGTCGAGCGCGGCCAGGCCGGCGACCGCGGCGATGTTGCAGCCACCGAAGGTGGATGTGTGCAGCAGGAAACGGCCCATGGTGCCGTAGGCGGCATCCCATACCTGCGCGCTGCTGAGCGTGGCGCCGATCGGGATCAAGCCGCCCGACAGCGATTTCGCCAGCACCATAATGTCCGGCTCAAGTCCTTCCCACTCGCTGGCGAACATGCGGCCGGTGCGTCCCAGCCCGGTCTGGATCTCGTCGACGATCAACAGCGTGCCGGTCTGGCGGCAGATCTCTTGCGCCGCCGCCAGGTAACCGGCCGGCGGCATCTTGACGCCACCCTCGCCCTGGATCGGTTCGACAATATAGGCCGCCACCTCTTCGGATAGCAATTCGTTGCGCAATGCCTCGAGATCGCCGAAAGCGACGCCGACACAGCCCGGCACCAGCGGCCGGAAATGCTTCTTGTGCTTTTCGCGGCCGGTCACCGACAAGGCGCCCAGCGTCTTGCCGTGGTAACTGTTTTGCGCGTACACGAAGCGGGTGCGGCCGGTGGCGGCACGCGCCAGTTTCAGCGCCGCCTCCACCGCTTCGGTGCCGGAGTTGCTGAAGAACACACGCTCGAGTTCGCCGGGCGCAATCGCGCACAAGCGCTCGGCCAGCCTTGCGGTCTCCTGCGGCAAGGACACGTATTGCACGAAGTTGGGCGTCGAATCGGTCAGGAACTTCTGGATCGCATCGGTCACGATGCGCGGATTGTGGCCGAGGTTCAGGCAACCGTAACCGGACACCATGTCGAGGAATTGCCGGCCTTCGGTATCGGTCAGCGTGCATTGCTCGGCGCGATCGAACACATGATCGCAGCGCTGCATGCCGAGGAAGTCGGCCAGCATTGGATTGATGTGGCTGCGGTAGCGCTGCAGCGTCTGGGTACGACGCTGTTCGCCGTCATCCGCCTGTGCCGGAGCCGACTCCTGGCGCCGGTGATAACGAGCCAGGCCGCTGATGATTTTCTCATTGATGCGCTCACCCCAGGACGCCAGCGGGAATGCGTAAAAGCCGTGGCGCTCAGCCAGCGCACCGATCTCCAGCACCTTTTCCGGCTCCAGCGTGCGCCCGATGGAAAAGCACTCGGCGCGCCCTTCCAGGGCCAGCACCATGGTCTCGGTCAGGCAGCCGTTGATCTGCTGCTTGATCGCCATGTTCAATGATTCCCCGCCCAGCTTCACCTGCGGCGAGGCGGTCATGCAGCCGCCGTCGATCACCAGCGTGTCGGTACGTGGCGGCGAGCTGCGGACCGCATCGCGCGGCAAGGCAATATCGACCACGATCGAACCCGGCAGCAGGCGCGCCTCGTCGATCACGTCGCCGGACGAGGTAGCCGATGCGAAGATGCGGTTGTTCGCATAGCAGTCGTCGATGCTGTCGCGCAGCGTCACCTGCGCATGCCATCTCGACGGCAAGTGTTCCAGCAATTCATCCCGACTGGCGCTGCCGCTGCGGTACAACAGGTCGAGGCGGCAGCCTTGCGCCAGCAACAGTTTCGCCAGAGACAGGCAGATCGAGCCGGGGTAACCGACAATCGCCACCTGTGCCTCCTGCGGGCGTAGTTGCAGCCATTCGAACACCTGCAGCAGGGCCTTGTAAGCGGCATAGGTCGTGAGCGAATTGCCGCTGGTGACCGGCAGGCTGGCGCGCTCGGCGGTGACCAGGCCGCGCTTGCCGATGATGGACGTGAAGCCTCCCAGGCCGACCAGCTGTGCGCCCTGTTTGCCGAGCGTATCGATGCCTTCGAAGATGCGTTCCTGCACCTCGCGCGCCGACGCCAGCATTTCATCAGCGGTCAGCGGCAGGTAGTGCACGACGCCTTCGCAGGTGGCGCCGGTGGCGGAACGGATCTGGCCGAAGTCGACGAAGGGAACCATGTTTTCGCGGCGCCACAAGTCACGTTGGTAGCCGCTTTGCAGGTCTTTCGATTGACGCTGCAGCAGGTCGAGCATCTTCACGTAACGCTTGAGTCCGACCGACGTCGGATGTGCGATGAATCCAAATTTCATTGTTTTTCCTGATACTTGTTTCTGATGGGGTTCATTAATTTAGCTGCCGTCACACGTTATCCCCTCCTCCTGGCAGGGGAAAGCAGCCCGTCCGCGCACGCCTTATCTGTCGTCACACGATCAAGGGCACATCTTCCGCCACGGCAGCCGGCTCAATCTGCATCGCATCGCGCTGCCATCCGGTCGCCGTCGCCAGGCTGATGCCGTCGCCTTCGTTGTTATGCCCAACCACCACCGAGAACAGATTGATGCGCCCCGGCTTCTGCAGCGCCTCGGCCAGCATGTCGGCGTCGAAGCTGTCGAGCGTGCGCGCGCAGACCTGCAGACCGCAGATGTCTTCTTCCCAGTCCGCGGACATCAGGTTCACCAGACGCATCTGGCGCGAAGTGCGGTTGAACAGGATGCGCTCCTGGTAGGTGTTGATCACCGAGTGGCCGCCGTTCATAAAGTAGAAGACGGTGAAGTTCTTGCGCATGCGGTCCGGATAATTGAGCGCGTTCTCGATAAAGCTCGGCAGAATGTCGGGCACCAGGCCCTTGGCGCCGTCGCCGATGAAGGCGACCACGTTGGTGCCGCTGGTGTACGCGACGCTCAGCGTGGCCTGCAGCGCATCACCCATCAGCGCCCGTCCGTACCAACCGGAAAAGCCGCGCCGGGTGCGCGCGACATTGCGGATCGCCGAGATGCCGCAGCGGCCGACGTCGTACAAGCCGGTGTAGTCGTAAGCGCGCTCGACGATCAGCTTTTCCACCAGGTGATTCAGGCGCGCGAAAAAATAGTTCGGGCTCATCGGTGTCGACGGCAGTTTGCTTGCCACATCCGACGGCGTGTCCGCCACCGACGCCATCAGCCGGCAGCGGCGTTCGCGCAAGGCCGGCGAGACGTCGAGGTGGCGCTCCACATGGTGCAGGAAGCTACGGTAGTCCATCACCAGCCCATGGTCGGTAAAGGGTGACATGTGGGCGCCGTTGCGGGTCAGTTGCACGATTCTCAGCTTGCGCATCAGCCGGCCTTCCGAAAACGGCGTACTGACCTGCCCAAGCTTGCTTTTCATGAAGAACAGGCATTGCTGCGACTGCGGATTGAGCTTGTCCCTGGTATGCAAGTAGTTGTACACGCGCGGACTGTAGCCGTACACTGCCAGCGTGCCGAGGTAATTTGGAATGCGCTTGCCGTCGCGGTACTTCGGCACCGAACCGGGATGGGTGAGCGAGTCGGTCAGCGCGATGCCGGCACGCTCCGCGATCGACAAGGTCAACGCCAGTTCTTCCTCATCCATCGGCCCGCATTGCCACAGCAGCCGTTCCGGCCCTTGGTTGATGATCTGCATCACGTCCTGCAAAACATCCTGCATCGCCTCGTCGGGCGCTGCCGTGCACTCCTTGAGCGCAGGTGCAAACAGCGCCGGATCGAGTTCGTCGCCGGCGTCGAGCACTGCCTGCGTCGCCAACAGCACCACCGGCCCCTGCCCTGCGTCGTACAGCGCCACCGCGCGTCGAAGGTCTTGCGCGATATTGTCGGCGTCTTCCATGTACACATAAGCAATGCCGCGCGCCTGCAGCACCGCACGCGTATCCTCGTCGCGGGAAATCGTGCCCTGGAACGCAAACCACTGGCTGGCACGGTTTTCCGCGCAGACGATGAAGCCCTTGGCGCGCGCCTCGCGCAGGTTGGCGAGCGTACCCCGGAATTCGTCGATCATGCCGCTGGTAACGATCACTGCGAACGGCTTCTTGTACAGCTGCCAGTTGGCCAGCGCGCCGCAAGCCAGGCTGTGTTCGCTCGGTCCACGTAGCACCAGCGCGCCAAGCCGGTTCGCTTCCACGTCAAAATAAGTGATCAGATTCGACACCAGCGAACCGGTGAAGTAAAAACCGAGCCAGTCACTGCCGGCGCGCGCGGACAGGAAGCCGGTCAGGAAAGCGGCCAGCGTATTCCTGCGCAGGCCGCGTGTGTCGGTCTTGGCGCGGCGATTGACATAACTGTGTTCGAGGAAATCCATCCACAGGCAGAGCAACTGCGTCTGCAGCACTGCCCTGTCGGACGGCAGGATGCATTCGATGTATTCCATCGGCTGGTAGCGGATGCGGTTCTCTTGCGGCGAGGCAAATACCGCCGTCGAAAACGACGAGCAGAATGCCGGCACCGCCGCCTCCTGCAGGCGCGTGTGGAAGCTGGCAAGCTGTTCGTCGATTTCTTGCGGGCTGATGCCATCGTACAGCGGATCGGCGTAATCGATGAACAGCATGCCAACCTGGAAGCCGCCCTGCGTGGGCGTGGCGGTAATCTTGCCGAACGCCGCCTCCAGACTGTCGGCCTGGATCACCTTGATCGCCAGGCGTTCCTGACGCGCGGCGAGGAAGCGCACCGCCTTGTCGCACGCCTCGCGATATACCGGGTTCGAGACCGACTGCGCTGGTGCATAGTCGATGTCGGCATCAATTTCCACGTGCTGGAATACGTCGCCGCGCACATCGTTCAACACACTGAAACCGGTTTCAAAGAACTCGCGGCGGCGCGTGACAACAACCACGCCTATAGCCGTCATATCCATATTTCTGTCCTTTAGTGGAAAATTGAAATCTGCGGAGATCACTACCGAATGTTTATGCGCTCGCTCTCTGCTCGACCAGCGCTTGGTCGGTATCGGCAACGCGTTCCTCGATGCGCACCACGCCGCCGTCACCGTCGAGGTAGATCAGGTCGCCGGTGCGTATGGTCTGGGTCGCCTGCTTCGCATTGACGACCGCCGGAATACCGAACTCGCGCGACACGATGGAGCTGTGCGACAAGGCCGAGCCGATGTCCGCGACCACCCCGGCCGCCAGCACGAACAGCGGCGTCCACGATGCATCGGTAAAGCGTGCCACCAGAATTTCGCCCTGGCGGAATTCGCCCACCTGGCGATTGAGGTCGGTGATCACGCGGGCGCGCCCCACCGCCACGCCGGGGCTGGCGCCGAGGCCATGCAGCAGGTCGCCCTGCGCCGCGTCCAGCAACACCTGAGCGTCGCGGCGCGGCACATGGCCGCCGATCAGCGCCATTGGCGGTTCCTGCAGGCGCTCATTGAGCAGATGCTGCTGACGGTTGCGCGCAATCAGTTCCGCAGCAAATGCCTGCTGCGCCGTTTTGCGCCCGGCCACGTAATCGCGCAATTCGTTGAAATCGATGTACGGCAGGTCCTGTATGCCAGACACACCCTCCGCCGCGACGCGGCGCAGCACCTCGACGATGATTTTGCGGTAGAACCAGGTCTCGGCGATGTAGGTCGGACGCGTCGCTTCGCGCCGTTCCGCCATCTTCGCGTAGGCGGCGATCACGAAGCGGAATGTCATCCTTGCCTTGAGCGGCAGTTTGTCCAGCAACTGCCGCGTGTCTTCTTCGCGCGCCTTGTCGATCGTCGCCAGACGCGATTCAAGCTGCACATCGCTGGTCAGGTACAGACGGATGATTTGCAGCAGATAGGTCGGATCGTCGTTCCAGCGCGGAATGCTCAGTTCGAATTCCTGGCGGCCACGCGAACCGAACTCCGCGAGGAAGGCGCCAAAATGTTCGTTCCAGAAACGGCGCCCCTCCGCATGCTGCTGCAAGTTATCCGCCAACTGCTCCAGCGGCGTCTCCAGGAACAGTGTGCGCAGCACCGGCAAGCGCTCGACGCACGCTGCCAGTTCGCACACGCCACGCGTCACCTCGATGGTACGCAGGCTGTTCATCGATGCCTTGATGCGGTTCTGCAGCCCTTTTCCTTCGTTCCCCAGCCACTTCTCGCACAGCTCCGCCAGCGCATCGTACAGCGCGAACGATTGCAGGAAGAACGGCATGTAGGCCGCACAGGATTCGAGGAAGTAGCGGTCGATGCGCTCCAGTTCGGCATTGAGCTGCGGCAGGCTCATCTTCTCGAGATCCAGCTTGCCGAAGCGCTCGGTTTCGCGCTGGCGCAAGGCGATCATCTTGTTCACCGTGCCGCCGGCAGTGGCCAAATTGTGCACCTGGCATCCCAGCCAGTAGAGGCTGCTCTTGAAGAATTGGAACCCGGACACCGGTTCGCCGTAGGGATTTTTGTAGTGCGTGAAGTCGACGTCGGCTGTCGCGTAGCGCCGCGTGAACTTCATCGGCTCGTGCGTGGGAGGGCATTGCGTCAGCAGCCGCGCCGATGCGGAGATGTTCAGGTATACATGACCCTGCAGGTAGCCGACGTAATACTGCGAACTGCCGATGTCGAGCAAGCCCATGGTCTTCACTGCCGGGCCGTGCACGTGGTGCTGGTAGAAGCGGGTGAAGGACAGTCCAAGCGGCGTCATCAGCCCGGTCAGGATTTCGCCGGTGTCCATGCGCGAAAACATCGTGTTGTCGCGCACCTGCTGATTGGTTTCCTGCTCGTCGCCGTACTGCTTGGCGGCGCTGGAAGCAGTCACCGTGATCGGCCGCGCCTGCAGTATCCAGATACTGTCATCCTTCAGTGCCCATTCGATATCCAGTTCGCAGCCGTAATGGCGGCGAATGCGTGCGGCACAGGCCGCCAGTTCGGATGCCTGCATATCGCTCAGGCTAGGCTGATCAACGAATTGCGGGGGCACCTCCTGCATCGCGACGCCATCTGCAGTGCGCGCACACATTACTGGCTTGGCCCGGACAATACGTTCCATCAGCGCATGACTGTCGCTGTCCACCACATAGGTATCGGTGCTCGCCTGGCCCGACACCACGCCCTCGCCCAATCCCCAGCAAGATTCAATCACCGTGCGTCCGGCATCGCCGCTGATCGGGTCGGCGGTGAACAGCACGCCGGCAGCATCGGCCACGATCATCTGCTGGATCACCACCGCGATGCCGCCGTCGGCCCGCTTGCGCCCCTGGTAGGCAAGCGCGCGTTCGTTCCACAGCGACGCCCAGCAACGTTTCACGCAATCGAGCAGCGCGCTCTCGCCCTCCACGTGCAGGAAGGTGTCGTACTGGCCTGCAAATGATTGTGCATCGCCGTCTTCATTGACGGCGGAAGATCGCACCGCGACCCGGCCGCTACCGAGTTCGCGATAGGCGGCGACGATCGCCTCCTGCAGCGCGGGCGGCAATGGCGCTTGCGCAATGCGTGCGCGGATGTCGGCGCAGGTGTCGCGGTCGACCTTGTCCATGCCGTCGATCCAGGCCGCCAATCCGGATGCCTGCAAAAAAGCATGACAGGCATCGACCGTCACGCAATAGGCGCGTGGCACCGGGAAGCCGGCGCCGATCAAGGTATTGAGCGAGTTGGCCTTGCCGCCGAAACGCTGCACGCCGGCCGCAGGGTTGCCGGCAATTTCCATCACATGCAGGCCGGAAGGCAGTGCTTGCGCCGCCATCGTCTCGGCCGCCGTGCGCTGCAGGTATGCCTGCGCCTGTTGTGCCGCAGCGAACCCTGCGCTCACTGCGCTCTCCAGGTTGCCGATGCCGACGCTGTCCTGGTTCGCAAAGGAAACCCCACCCACCGGCTGCGACGCCTGCACAAACAAATCGGCTTTCATTTGCCCGCGCGAAGCGACCACCAAGGCCCGCGGCCAACGCCAGATCCGGATGTCTTCCACCTCGTCAGTGGATAGTCCCTTCGCCTGCAGCATTTCCGACACTTCTTGCAAGGTCGCCTGCTGCAGCTGCGCAAAATCTGTCTTGCCGAGTTTGCCCTGGTTGAGCCGGTCCGCCACCGGCTTCAGCAAGGTCAGCACACCGGCTTTCTTACCGTTGTCGCGGTCCAGCCAGTTGGCGACCACGCACACGCTGCTGCGGCACCAAGCCAGCGGCGCAGCGGCGGCGGTATCTCCTTCGATCACATAGCCGCCGAAGTAGTCAGTCCAGGCAGCGTTGCGCAGGTAGACGTTGGCGATGCAGTAGTCGCGGTGCTCGATCTGACGGATCGCATGCTGCTGCTGCGCCGGCAAACCGGAGACCGCATCCAGTGCTGCATGCTTGGGCGCGGCCCACACCACCGCGCCGGCGCTGACCTCGCTCTGCACGCCGCCACGTTCAAAGGTGATGCGGTACCGTTCGCCATCACGCGCAACCGTCTGCACGCGCGCACCGGTTGCAATACGGCAGTTGCCACGCTCGCGCAACGCCGCCTGCAGACGTTCGCTGAGATAACCGTTCCCGCCGGGGAAGGTCACCAGCGTGCCATACAAGTAGCCGACCAGGAAGTGCAGCCCGACATAGGCGGACACATCCGCCACCGACAGGCATTCCACTTTCAGGGTCGTCTCGACCGCATCGCGCACCAGCGGGCCGAACTTCGCATCCGGCACCAGCGCCGTTGGCAGCCGCGCACGCACTTTCTCATCGAACAATAGTTCGGCCAGCGACACCGAGTCGAACTGCTCCATCTCCTCGCGCGTCCAGCCGCATCCGGGTTGCCACGGTAGCGCCGGATACTTGCCGCCATCCTTGCAGAAGCGCTGCAGGTAGGCATATAGTTCCGCAAACACCGGATCGCCCAGCTTCTTCGGCGCCGCGATGAATTTCTTGCCGCGCAATGCGGCGCCAAGCAGGTTGCATGTCAGTCCATACATCGCCGGGTTCAGCAACTCCTTCGGCTGCTTCAGCAGCCCCAGCGTGACCTCCCCCAGACCGCGCAGCAGATGGCGTGTGTTGAACAGCACGAATTGACTGTCGCCGGTGGAGCGCCATGCATTGGACAAGCCGAGCCCGCTCAGCAATTGCGCCGTGTCCGAACCGGGCACCGGCTCCTGGAAGCAGCTGCCTGCTGTGGCGAAGCGTAGTTCACCGCGCTGCCCGCTGCGCGCCGCGCCGCCCACCGTGCTCTCCCGCTCCAGCACCAGCACGCTATGGCCAGCAAGCTTCCAGGCTGCCACGAGGCCGGACAGCCCGCCGCCGACCACCACCACGTCGCAAGCGCCGACCGCTTCGCCTTCCCGTACACCGCTATCGTCCGCACCGGGAATGGCCGCTGCACCTTTTTCATAATCCTTGCTGGGGAACTTTTTCTGCGTTGTCATTTTCTGTCTCTACCTTTTCCTGGGTTGAACAGCTGCCTTCAAAAAGCCAGCTTTGCAAGACCGTTGGATTACAACCAGCCACGGACAAGCGATGTGTCCGGCGCGTATGCGAATCCGAATGAGTCGGGCTAACGCAGCCCCATGTGCCGTGCGATGAACTCGCGCTGTATTTCATTGGTGCCGGAGAAGATGCGCGCCGGCAGTGCATCCAGCAGCAAGCGATCGATGCCGGTCTCGCTGCAGACACCGGCGCCACCAAAGATCTGTACCGCGTCCAGCCCACATTGCACCGCGCACTCGGACACCCACAGCTTGCTTTGTGCGATCGCCTCTTCATGCGGCAGGCCCTGGTCATAGAGCCAGCCGGCGCGGTACAGCAGCAGGCGCGATGTTTCCAGGCGCAGCTTGAAGTCGACCAGCCGGTCCGACACCGCCTGGTTGTGTCCTATCGGACGGCCGAACTGCTGACGTTCGCGCGCATGCGTGACGCATTGCTCAAGCACGCGATCCATCGCGCCGACATAGGCGGCAAACAGGCAGCCGCGCTCCCAGATCATGGAGTCATGGAAGATGGTCGCGCCCGCGCCTTCTTCGCCCACGCGCGCCCATGCGGGTACTCTGCAGTCGTCCAAATGGACGCTGCCCCAGGGCGAGGTGCACAGGCCCGACTTGCGCTCACCGGTAGTGACTGTGAGGCCATGCGTTCCGCGCGGGATCAAAAAGGCGCTGATGCCGAAATAGGATTGGTGCGCATCGGTCTTCGCATACAGCAGGAAGGCATCGGCCACCGGCGCATTGGTGACGAAACATTTTTCGCCGTTGAGGATGTAGTGCTCGCCGTCGCGCCGCGCGCTGCTGCGCATGGCGAATGCGTCGGAACCGGAGCCGGGCTCGGTGATCGCATTGGCGGCAATCAGGCTGCCTTTCGCCATGCCAGACAGGTAGCGCTCGTGCAGCTCGCGCGAACCATGGCGCCACAGCGGCACAGCGCAAGCGAACATGTGTGCACACAAGGAGAACACCAGCCCCATGTCGACGCAACCCTTGCCGAGCGCCTCCACCGCGAGCATGGTATCGAGCGCACCAAAGCCGGAACCGCCCCACTCTTCAGGCAAGGGCAAACCGGCCAGGCCGATCTCTGACGCCTGCGCCCACTTGTTGCGGTCGAAATGGGAAGACGCGATGCGTTCGCTGGCCGAGGCGGACAACACGTCGCGGGCAAAACGATGGATGTGTGAAACAGTTTCTTGCTGCTCGCTGCTGAGACGAAAATCCATGCACCTGCCCTCTATTTGGTGCAGCGGCAATAGCGGCTGCACATGTTTTTACTGGAAGTTCCCTTGGCAATGCGTCATCACGCCTGCACGATCCGTACCGCTACAATTGCACTGCGCTACTGTCTAACAGCCTGTTCGAGATCTTTTAAGCTAGAAACGGCAGTTGACCGCTCAATATCGAAGCGCTTCCACCTGGAGATCCGCATGAGCATTGACTTTCGCTGCTTCGATACCGTTCACCAGTTGGGTGAGAGCGCTACAGGGTCGATTGCACACTTGTTCGGCGCCCTGGCGGCGTTGTTCGTCGTAGCAGAATTGGCCACACAAACGAGGCGCAACGCCGTAGCGCGCCCATCAGGTTAAATTCCACCTCTTTACGGTGATTCCGGCGCCGTACTTCAGTTAAATTAAATATTAAAAAATACATGCATTCCGGAACGTTGAACATTAATCATGTTGAATTCAAATGTCTAGTTACGGTGCATATTTCACGTCGATTCCGAAATTTTCGGCCTACCTGGGGGGGCTAAGCGGACTAAGCGGGCTAAGCGTTCAAAGCCCAGCGGGCGGGGAAATCAATGCCGTGAGGTTCGCAGGAGACCCGCACAAATTTGATGACGAAGGTGTGGAGACGATCCAATGCTCCTTCAGCTTCAGTGACTTCTCCCCCTGCTTGGCGTTTCGGATAGCCAGGTCAGTCAAAGGGGCAATTCGCTTAGCCATGATCGTGGGGGCATGAAATTTTGGGGGCATGGGCTTTTGGGGGCACGGAATAGGCCCCCAAACATGCCCCCAAGTGGAGAAGACACAGCTGGGCAAAGCTGGACCTTAAAAACAAAAAACCCGCAGTCTCATGACGAGCGCTGCGGGTTTTTTGTCAGTCCGGGAGCAACCCGGACAGAATTTTGGCGGAGACGGTGAGATTCGAACTCACGATACAGGTTACCCCATATGCGTCCTTAGCAGGGACGTGCCTTCGGCCACTCGGCCACGTCTCCATCCTGGCCTACACAATCTTGCTAAGCCAGAAGATCAAGATCATACCGGATTCCCGCGGCGGCGAACAGGGCTGCGGCACCTTCCGCACCGAAAAAATTAACGCTTCGCCGGGGCGTGCAGGCAAACAAAAACAAAAACCCGCAGTCTCATGACGAGCGCTGCGGGTTTTTTGACAGTCCAGCAGCAAGCTGGACAGGATTCTGGCGGAGATGGTGAGATTCGAACTCACGATACAGGTTACCCCATATGCGTCCTTAGCAGGGACGTGCCTTCGGCCACTCGGCCACATCTCCATTCTGCCCAGTAGGTTTCACCAGATCAGAAGACCAAGATCATACCGGCTGGGCGTGGATTTTGCAATGATGCGCATCCACTTTTTGGAAATATTATGCTTTTTCCAAATCAAACGCTTTATGCAGGGCGCGCACGGCCAGTTCCATGTACTTTTCATCGATCAGCACCGAGATCTTGATCTCCGAAGTCGAGATCATCAGGATGTTGATGCCCTCTTCCGACAAGGTGCGGAACATCTGCGACGCCACGCCCACGTGGCTGCGCATGCCCACGCCGACCACCGACACTTTCGACACCTTGGCGTCGCCCGAAATGCTGGCCGCGCCGATATCGGTCTTGACGCCTTCGAGCACGCCCATCGCCTTCACATATTCGCCGCGCGAGACCGTGAACGTGAAGTCGGTCTTGCCTTCCACCGACTGGTTCTGGATGATCATGTCGACTTCGATGTTGGCATCGGCCACCGGCCCCAGGATGTGGTACGCCACGCCCGGCTTGTCCGGCACGCCCAGGATGGTGATTTTGGCTTCGTCGCGGTTGAATGCGATGCCGGAGATGACAGCTTGTTCCATATTTGTATCTTCCTCAAACGAAATCAGGGTGCCCGAGTTGGCTTCTTCTTCGAGCGGCATCAGGGGATCGGTCAGCGACGACAAGACGCGGGTCGGCACGCGGTAATTGCCAGCGAATTCGACGGAACGGCTCTGCAGCACTTTCGAGCCCAGCGAGGCCAGCTCCAGCATTTCTTCAAACGTAATGGTCTTCAGGCGGCGCGCTTCCGACACCACGCGCGGGTCGGTCGTGTAGACGCCGTCGACGTCGGTGTAGATCAGGCATTCCTGGGCCTTCATCGCCGCCGCGATCGCCACGGCCGAGGTATCCGAGCCGCCGCGGCCGAGCGTGGCGATGTTGCCGTTCGCATCGACACCCTGAAAACCGGTGATGATCACGATCTTGCCGGCATCGAGGTCAGCCTTGACCTTGACATCGTCGATCGATTCGATGCGCGCCTTGGTGAAGGCCGAGTCGGTCTTGATCGCGACTTGCCAGCCGGCGTACGAGACAGCCGGCTTGCCGATCGCCAGCAAGGCCATCGCCAGCAAGCCGACCGAAACCTGTTCACCGGTGGAGGCAATCATGTCCAGTTCGCGCGGATCAGGCTGGTCCATCAATTGTTTTGCCAGGCCGATCAGGCGATTGGTTTCGCCGGACATTGCCGAAGGCACAACAATAATCTGGTGCCCCGCGTCATGCCACTTGGCGACGCGTGCCGCAACGTTCTTGATGCGGTCGGTCGAGCCCATCGACGTTCCGCCATATTTGTGGACGATTAAAGCCATAAGAGTGAAGTTTCCGCTCGGTTAATGAAAAAGGAGGGCTTTACTCTACATGCTGCGATGCAGAAAAACAAGGCAGTCGGCGGCCAAACCTATACGTTATTGCTATATCGAAATTACGTTTCTGCGTAGTCGTCAGGCCGGGCGCGCTTCCCAGCGCAGGCTGAGCAGGGACGCCGGGGCGGAACCGAAGTGATGGCAATCCATGCCGATGCCGGCCGCGAACAGTAAATCCTTGCCGCTGGTCACAACCGGCAAGCGCTCGCGCTCCCAGGCGGGCACGTTGCAAGCCTGATAGTGGTACTTGAGCGGACGGGTGGGCCGGTTGGCGGCCGGTTTGAGGCGCTCGCCGCCCTTGCGGAAGTCGATTTGCAAGGGCTGGGCGCGCAGCCAGCCAGCCTCGAAGCCCTGCTGCGCCGCGTCGAAATGCAGCACCCCGCCGTAGGCCGGAAAGGCCATGCTCGCTTCTCCGGTCCAGGTGAAGCGCTCGCCTTCCTTGACGAAAACGCCCTCGTCGTCCGGATCGCGCTGGCCGGCCAGGTCGGCCAGCTTGGGCGTGATGTGCAGAAGGTCGCGGTGGCGCCGGATGTGGCAGTCGGGGTGCGTCACCAGCAGCTGGGCGTCGTGGCGCGCTTCGACCAGCTGGGTCACCATTTCGGTCAGCCAGGCGGTGGACGGCATGCGCAGCGCGCGCAGGCCGAACCAGTAGCGCAGCATATTGTAGGCGCGGTCCAGGCTCATCGCGCGCATTCGGGCGACGTCGATGCAAGCGTCGACCAGGCAGCCGGCCAGGTCTTGCACGGCCAGTTCGGTCAACAGGCGCTGGGCCGACTGCGCGTGCGCGGCGCTGCGCGCAAAGCGTTCCTGGTAGCCGGGAAAGGCGGTGGCCAATGCCGGCATCACCTGGTGGCGCAAGGCATTGCGCGCATAGCGCGGATGGGTATTCGATTCGTCCTCGACGCAGGCGATGCCATGCGCGGCCACGTAGGCTTCGAGCTGCTGGCGCGAGACCGGCAGCAAGGGGCGCGCCATCACCAGGTCCGGGTTGCCCAGCAACTCAGGCGCGGCGTTGGCCGCGTCCATGCCGGACAGGCCGGCCGTGCCGGAGCCGCGCAGCAGTTGCAGCAGCACGGTTTCGGCCTGGTCGTCGAGATGGTGGGCGGTCAGCATCAGGCGCACGCCATGTTCGGCGCACAGGGCGCCCAGGGTGGCGTAGCGCAGCTTGCGCGCGGCCGCTTCGACGCCGGATTTGGTCTTTTCCAGCACCACGCGGCGCGCGGCGAACCGCACGCCCAGAGCGGCGCAGGCCGCTTCGCAATGCGTCAGCCAGGCATCGGCGTTGGGGCTGATGCCGTGGTGGACGTGGAAAGCAAACAGGGCAATATCGCTGGCGGACGCGTACTGCGCCGCCAGGTGCAGCAGGGCCGAGGAATCGAGCCCGCCGCTGTAGGCGATGGCCACCGATGGCGCCATGGCCCCGCCTTGTGCACGCAACGCGTCAAGCGCCTGCGCAAACTGCGCTGCAAGCGCTGCGTTGGTGGTCTGGTTCACTCTTCGGCCGGCGTCGTTTCTTTGAATTTGCCGTAGCTCATCAACTTGTTGTGACGCGCTTCGATCAGATCCTTGGTCTTCATGCCGTGGAACTGGCGCAGGGTGTCGGCCAGCGCGCGCTTGAGCATCACGGCCATGCCCTTCGGATCGCGGTGGGCGCCGCCCAGCGGTTCGTTGATGATCTTGTCGATCAGGCCCATCGCTTTCAGGCGGTGCGCGGTCAGGCCCAGCGCATCGGCAGCGTCGGAGGCGCGCTCGGAGGTTTTCCAGAGGATCGATGCGCAGCCTTCCGGCGAGATCACCGAGTAGGTCGCGTATTGCAGCATCAGCACGGCATCGCCCACGGCAATCGCCAGCGCGCCGCCGGAGCCGCCTTCGCCGATGATGGTGGCGATCAGCGGCACCTTGAGTTCGGCCATCACGTACAGATTGTGGCCGATGGCTTCGGACTGGCCGCGCTCTTCGGCATCGATGCCGGGGAATGCGCCCGGGGTGTCGACGAAGGTGAAGATCGGCAAGCCGAATTTTTCGGCCAGCTTCATCAGGCGCATGGCCTTGCGGTAGCCTTCGGGCTTGGGCATGCCGAAGTTGCGCAGCGCGCGCTCCTTGGTATCGCGCCCCTTCTGGTGGCCGATGACCATGCAGGCCTGTCCGTTGAAGCGGGCCAGGCCGCCGACGATCGACAGGTCGTCCGCATAGGTGCGGTCGCCGTGCAGTTCGTGGAAGTCGGTAAAGATTTCGTTCACGTAGTCCATGGTGTACGGACGTTGCTGATGGCGCGCAATCTGCGACACCTGCCATGGCGTGAGCTTGGCGTAGATATCTTTGGTCAGTTGCTGGCTCTTCTTGGCCAGACGGTCGATTTCTTCGGAGATGTCGACCGCCGAATCGTCCTGGACGAAGCGCAGCTCTTCAATTTTGGCATCAAGCTCTGCAATTGGCTGCTCAAAACTGAGGAAAGTTTGTTTAATCATGATACCTCCGGGTAAATTCTGGCCGCAGCATACCCCACCGCACGGCCACTTCAGGCGCTATTCTACCGGAACCGGATCGAGGCTACGCCACAAATACCACGTAGCGACCGTTCTCCACGGCTCCCAATTGGCCGACACCTCGCGCGCATCGCTGCGCGATACCGGTTCGCCGGAAAAGTAGTTCTGGCTGATACCTTGAATCAGGCCGGGATCGTCCAGCGGCAAGACATTCGGACGCAGCAGATTAAAAATCAGAAACATCTCCGCTGTCCAGCGTCCGATGCCGCGAATCTGCACCAGCTCGGCGATGACGGCTTCGTCATCCATCTCGGCCCACTGGTTGGCGTGCACGCGCTTGGCCTTGAAATGGTCGGCCAGGTCGAGGATGTATTCGGTCTTGCGCTTGGACAGTCCGCATGCCGACAATTGCTCGGCGCCGGCCTTGATCACCTGGGCCGGCGTGATCTTGGGACAGGCCGTGAGCAGCTTGTTCCAGGCCGCGTCGGCGGCCCTGGTGGTCACTTGCTGGCCCACCACGGAACGCGCCAGGGTCGTAAACGGATCGCCGTGGCCGACCAGGTGCAGGTCGCCGAACTGCGGGATCAGCTTTTTCATGATGCGGTCGCGCTTCATGAGTTCGATCTTGGCTTGCTCCCAGTACTCAGGCACCTCCAGCGGCGGCGGGGTGGCCCCCGCCGTTTCCTTGGTTGGCGCCATCATGCGCGGCGCCAGTTGGTCGTGCCGTCCGGCTTGTCCTCGAGGACGATGCCGGCCGCCAGCAACCCGGCGCGAATGCTGTCGGACTCGGCGAAGTTGCGTGCTTTTTTCGCCTCGCTGCGCTTGGCGATGGCCGCCAGGATGGCCGCTTCGTCCAGGCCGCCCTCCTCGCCGCCGGCTTGCAGGAATGCCTGCGGCGTCCGTTCGAGTAAACCCAGTACCGCCGCCAGCGCCTTGAACTGGCGCGCCAGCTCGACCGACTTGCTCTTGTTGAGCTCCGTGGCGAGATCGAACAGCACGGCGATCGCGATCGGCGTGTTGAAGTCGTCGTCCATCGCTTCGCGAAAGCGGATGGCGTAGGCTTCGTTCCAGTCGACTTCCAGCGCGGCGCCGGTATCGATGCCGGCCAGCGCCGTGTACAGGCGGGTCAGGGCGGACTTGCCATCCTCGAGGTTGGCCACGCCGTAGTTCAGCGGGCTGCGGTAATGTCCGCGCAAGATAAAGAAGCGGATCACTTCGGCGTCGTACAGCTTGAGCACGTCGCGGATGGTGAAGAAATTATTCAGCGACTTGGACATCTTGACGGCGACCTGGGTCTCTTCGTCGACCACGCGCACGAAGCCGTTGTGCACCCAGTAGTTGGCCATCGGATGGCCGAACGCGCCTTCGGACTGGGCGATCTCGTTCTCGTGGTGCGGGAATTGCAGGTCGGCACCGCCGCCGTGGATGTCGAAGTGCTGGCCCAGGGTCGCGCACGACATGGCCGAGCATTCAATATGCCAGCCCGGACGCCCGCTGCCCCAGGCCGAATCCCATTTGACTTCGTCCGGCTCGGATTCCTTGGACGCCTTCCACAGCACGAAGTCGAGCGGATCGCGCTTGCCGGTATTGATATCGACCCGTTCGCCCGCGCGCAAATCGTCGAGCGACTTGCCGGAAAGCTTGCCGTAGCCGGGGAAATTGCGCACCGCGTAATTCACGTCGCCATCCTCGGACTTGTAGGCCAGGCCCTTCTGTTCGAGCTGGGCGATGATCGACAGCATCTGCGGCACATAGGCGGTTGCGTGCGGCACCACGTCGGGCGGCAAAATGCCGAGCGCCGCGGTATCTTCGTCCATGTACTTTTCGAAGCGCGAGGTCAACGAGAAAATCGACTCGCCGTTTTCGACGGCGCGTTTGATGATCTTGTCTTCGATATCGGTAATGTTGCGAACATACGTGACCTGGTAGCCCGATACCTTGAGCCAGCGGTAGATGACGTCGAACGCCATCATCATGCGCGCATGGCCGATATGGCAGTAGTCGTAGATCGTCATCCCGCACACGTACATGCCGGCTTTGCCGGGCTCGATCGGGGTGAATACCTGCTTTTCACGCGCAAGCGTGTTGTAGATCTTTAATTGGCTCATCGGATTCTTACTCGTTACAGCGGGCGCCGCGCCCGGGCAAAACGACAACCGGGCGCGATCGCCGCAGTGGGCGCGCGCCGGTCAGGCGTAGTTTGCATCGAGATCGTCGGAGCCCTCTGTCTTGTTCTTCTTTGATAGAATGGGACGTTCTGTCCAAAGTATAGCATTGTTAAAATCCCGGCTGGCCGCATATGGATCAGGTTTATTTTTACGGTAAAGGCTTGACAGCCTCTCCGCCATATAACAACAAGCACCTCACGTCAAGGATTTCAAATGCAAGATTCGTTATTGTTCCGCATGCCCCTGGTAGCCCGTTTCCTCACCCTGTTCTGCGGCCTGACCCTCAGTACCGCCGTGCTGGCAAGCGATACGCCGCACGTCTCGCTCAAGACCAGCATGGGCGAAATCGTCCTTGAACTGGACCAGGAAAAAGCCCCGAAAACCGTCGCCAATTTCCTCCAGTACGTGAAAAGCGGCCATTACAAGGGATTGATTTTCCACCGCGTCATCAACGACTTCATGATCCAGGGCGGCGGCATGGATGAAAAGATGCTGCCGCGCCGTACCAATAAACCGGTCCAGAACGAAGCCAAGAATGGCTTGCTGAACGTGCCCTACTCGGTCGCCATGGCGCGCACCCAGGACCCGAATTCGGCCACCTCGCAGTTCTTCATCAACGTCGCCGAAAACACCAATCTCGACTATCCGGGCCGCGACGGCTTCGGCTACACCGTGTTCGGCAAGGTCATTTCCGGCCAGGACGTGGTCGATAAAATCAAGGGCGTGATGGTCGACGACGTGCGCGGCAACCAGAACGTGCCCGTCATGCCTATCGTCATCAAGTCGGCAAGCATCGTGAAGCAGTAAAATAGCGGGCGCATGCAAGCACCCTCACAACAACTAACCAACAGGACACCAATATGGCCGTACTCATCACCACCAACATGGGCAACATCACCGTCGAACTGGACGCCGAAAAAGCACCGAAATCGGTTGCCAACTTCCTCGACTACGTGGCCAAGGGCCACTACGACAACACGATTTTCCACCGCGTCATTGGCGACTTCATGGTCCAGGGCGGCGGTTTCGAGCCAGGCATGAAACAAAAGCCAGCCGAGCAAACCGTGGAAAACGAAGGCAAGAACGGCCTCAAGAACGAAATGTACACCCTGGCCATGGCCCGCACCTCGGCGCCGCACTCGGCATCGGCCCAGTTTTTCATCAACGTCAAGAACAATGGCTTCCTCGACTATCCAGGCCAGGACGGCTGGGGCTACGCCGTGTTCGGCAAGGTCAGCGAAGGCACCGACGTGGTCGACAAGATCCGCAAGGTCAAGACTGCCAACAGCGGCATGTTCGCCGACGTGCCGGTCGAGCCAGTGATCATCGAAAAAATCACGGTTATTTAAGCATGATGCGCGGGCAAACCACACCGGCAGTGCAGCGATGACCCTGCCCGCGCGAACGCTCGCGCTGTTTATCTCCGACCTGCATCTGCAGGCCGCGCATCCGCGCACGGTCGAGGCCTTCTTCGCTTTCCTGGAAGAACGCGCGATGGCCGCGCGCGCGCTGTACATTCTGGGCGACCTGTTCGAGTACTGGGCGGGCGACGACGACCTCGACGCACCCCTGCACCGGCAGATCGCCACGGCCATCCGCGCCGTGCGCGACGCCGGCATTCCAGTCTACTGGATCGCCGGCAACCGCGACTTCCTGGTCGGCCAGGCGTTTGCCGACGCCGCCGGCATGGCGTTGCTGGCCGAGCCGCACATCGCCGACATCGGCGGACAGAACATCACGCTGGTGCATGGCGACGCCGAATGCAGCGACGACATCAACTACATGGAATTTCGCAGGCAGGTACGCCAGCCGGCCTGGCAGGCGCAATTTCTCGCCATGCCGCTGGCCCAGCGCAAGGCGATCATCGCCAACCTGCGCGAAGGCAGCAAGGAAGCGCACAGCACCAAGACCATGGACATCATGGATGTCACGCCGCAGGCGATCGACGCGCTGTTCGCCGCCACCGGCACCAAGGTCATGATCCACGGCCACACGCACCGCCCGGCGCTGCACGAGAAGGATGGCACGCGCCGCTACGTGCTGCCGGACTGGGAACCGGATGGCGAGCCGCCGCGCGGCGGCTGGATCGCCATCGGCGACGATGGCGCCATTACGCGCCACGACCTCGACGGCAAAGTCATCGGCTGAACCGGCCGGCGCAGCGCGCACCGTGGCGTTGCGGCCGGCGAGGCCGCAACGGGCTGCCGTCAGTCGGCCGGCAATGGCGTGTGCAGCACGGCGAAGCCTGTCATGCCGATCAGCATGCCATTGCCGATGGCGATACCGCCAAGCACCGGCTTGCCCCATGCCAGCGCCGGGGTCGATACGCTGCCGTCCGGCTTGACCTTGCGCAGCAAGCCCTGCCCGCTCAAATACATGTCGCCATTCGGCGCGAACGCCATTTCCACCGTCCCGTGAAAGCCCAGCATGGCGGTGCCGACGGGGCCGTCACGGTCGCCCATCCAGCCGGGCGAGCCCGCGAACACAGTCAGCTTGCCGGCCTTGCTCAATTTATATACGGCCACACGGCTGATATCCGCCACGTACAGGTTGCCAAGGCGGTCGTAGGCGATACTGGCCGGCTCGACGAAAAGGTCGTTCGGGTCACCAGGCCGATAGCCTGCATCGCCAAGCAGTTCGGTCACCTTGCCCGACGACGCCACCTGGCGCACCCAGGAATAGCCGGCTATCGCCAGGTTCTCTTCGGCATCGACTGCCATATCGACCACGTCGCTGCCGCCATGCGAATGCGCCATTACCGTTGTGGTCGCGCCGCGCTCGATCCGGGAAATCCTCTCGTTGTCGGCCACATACACGGCGCCGTTCGGACTGATCGCAATGCTGTAGGGATGCGTAAAGACAGCGCCCTTGACGCCATTGCCGGCAAACACGCTCACCACGCCGTCCGGACTGACCATGCGCACCAGGTTGGTGTTGTAATCGGCGATGTACAGATTGCCGGCCGCATCGGCGGCGGTGCCATCGCGCCGGTTCAAGCGCGCCGCGCTGCCCTTGCCGTCCACGCTCGCGCTGGTCACCGGCGTGGCGGCCGATGTCGTGACCACGCCGGCCGGCGTGATCGTGCGGATCGCCGGGGCGCCGGTATCGAGCGCCAGTACGTTGCCCGAGGAATTGATCAACAGTTGGCTGATGTACGAGAAGCGCGCCTGCGTTCCCGTGCCGTCGCGCACGTCGCCGCCCTTGGCGTCGCCAGCGACCGTGGTGACCACGCCGCGCGGGGTGACCTTGCGCAAGGTGTCGTAATCGCTGACATAGACATTGCCCGCCGCATCGACCGCGAGGGCGCGCGGCGACCTGAAACTGGCTGCGGCGCCGGTGCCGTCGCGTACGCTGCCTTCCTTGGCGTAATCGCCGCCGGCGATGAAACTGGCCAAGCCACCGGCGATGCGATAAATACGCGCGCTTTCAACCACGTAGAGCGAACCGTCGCCGGCCACCGCAATGCGCGATGGCCCGCTGATTTTCCGCTCGTTCGCGGGATCATTGGTCCAGATAACACGGCTCACCACGCCGGCCGGGGTCACGCGGCGGATGCCAAGCTTCTCGATCACGAGGTAGTCGCCATTGACGTCAAGCACGATCTCGCCAGGTCGCCCGAACAGCGCTTGCGCGCCCGTGCCGTCCTGGATCGGTATCGCACCGGTACCTGGCTGGCACACCGGTTCGCGCACGCCGGCGAGCGTGCTGACCACGCCGCCCGGGGTAATCTTGCGCAAGGTGTTGTTGCAGGTATCGGTCACGATCAAATTACCGGCCATGTCGACGATGATGCGCGACTGGTGGTTGAAGTTGAAGCTGGCCGCGCCGCCAGCGCCATCCTGGCTGCCGTAGTTGCCGATCGAGCCGGCCAGCACCGACATCGCGCCCGAGGGCGAGAGCTTGAAGATGACTTGCTTGGCGCGGTCAACGATATACGTATTGCCGGCCTTGTCGAGAGCCATGCCGGTCGGAACCTGCAGCACGGTTTCCTTGCCGGCGCGCACGGACTGCATGCAGGTGATGCCGAGCGCGGCCATGTCGTCGTCGCCTGCGGCCATGTAGTCGGTCACACCGGCGGCGCCACCACGACGGGGGTGGCCGGGGTGGACGAGCCACCCGAGCCCCCGCCACCGCAGGCCGTGAAAAACAGGCATGCAAGCAGTGCAGCGCCGCGACGCGCTGCCGTCGAAGGGGGAAAAGGCAGTTGGTTGTGTGGCATTGGGTCTTTTATCTATCTGGAAAATATCTGAGAAGGCGGAATATACCGATTTTGCTTGCGCAACACTACTCATATGTTCGGAGCGGGGCGCCGCGCAGCCGCCAACAAGGCCGGCTGCGCGCGGCGCTGCTTACTGCGGCAGCGGGGTCTCGAGGACGGCGAAGCCGGTCATGCCCAGCAACCGTTTCTGGCTGTACGCGATGCTGGTCAGGCTGGGGTAGCTCCAGGCCAGCACAGGCGTCGATAGCGTGCCATCCGGGGTGATCTTGCGCACCTTGCCCGAGCCGGTCAGGTACATGTCGCCATTCGGGACAAACGTCATGTGCACCGGGCCGTCGAAGCCCAGGCGTGCCATGCCGGGGGCGCCATCGGCGTTGCCGTCAGCGTCGAAGGTGCCCGCAAAAACCGAGACATGGCCAAGCGTGTCGCGCTTGAGGATCGTATGGCTTTCCAGATCGGCGATATACAGGTTTCCAGCCCCATCGAAGGCAACCCCGGCGGGGCGGTAGCCATACAACTCCCGTGCGGGCGGTGCCAGTTTGGCGACATCGCTCTGTTCGACCGTGATCAATATATCGCCGCGCGGGTTCAGCACGCGCACCCCCGTGCGCCCGACCGTGGCGATATTGCCGACCGAATCGACCGCAATATGTTCCACCATCGTGCGCTCGTCCTGCGCCACCACCGTGATCAGGACACCGTCCTCGATCCTGACGATCCGGTCGACATCGGAGACATACACCACGTCCCTGGCATCGACCGCGATCGATTTTTGTTCGGCAAACGCGTCGGCGCGAACGCGTCCCCGCTCCGCGCTGTTGCGGACCCCTGCAACCCCCGCCAACAAGCTCGCCGTTCCGTCGGGGCTGACCCGCCGCACCACGTTCGCATGGGGGTCGAGAACGTATGCGTTTCCTTTGGAATCGGCTGCCATGCTGATCCCGTATTGGAAGCGCGCTACGCCAGCCGGTCCGTCCAGCATGCCGCTGGTCGCTGGCGTCGCCGCGAAGGTGCTGACGTCGCCCCCCATCGACACCTTGCGCATGACGGAACCGTCGACAACGATCATCTGCCCTTGGGGATCAAAGGCCAGCGCACCCAGGCTACTGAAACGCGCAACGTTTTTATTCCCATCGCCGGCGCCTGGACTGTCGCACTTCCCCGCCACGGTGCTCACGATGCCGTCGGATGAAATTTTCCGGACCGACGAAGAGTCGCTGAGGTACAGATCGCCGGATGCATTGAATGCCATGTGGGTGACCATATCGAGCTTGGCGTTCAGACGTGGCCCGTCGGGTGCGCTACGCTCCAACGTACCTGCCCAGCGCAAGGCTTCCCCATCCTTGATCCGATAGATCAATTCCCGACTGGAGAAATAAATGATGCCGTTCCGGTCAACGGCCAGCCCACGGAGCTTGCTGGGGACGGTCGGACCATTCATATCGGGCTGGGCCCACACTATGGTGGTCACCGTGCCGTCCTGCGTGACGCGCCGCACCACGTGCGTCGCGCCTTCCGCGACCAGATAATCCCCATTGATGTCGAGCGCAATGCTCTCGGGAGCCTGCAACAATGCGCCCGCCCCCACGCCGTCGCGGCTTTCCGGATGGCCAGAGCACCCTGCCGTACGAGTACCGGCCACGGTACTCACCATTCCCTGGGGGGTAATCCGCCGTATCGAAAAATTGCAAGTGTCCGCGACAATCAGGTTCCCTGCCCTGTCGATCAGCATGCCGGAGTTTTTCGTGAACCGAAAGCTGGCGTCGGCCCCTTGCCCATCCTGGCTGCCGTACGACAAGTCGGAGCCGGCGAGCGTGGTGACTACCCCTGCGGGCGTTATTTTCAGGACAAGCTGCCTGGTCGAATCGATCACAAACGTATTGCCATCCTTATCGACGGCAACGCCCGCCGGTGATTGCAACAAGGAGGGAACTCCGGAGAGCACGTGCGGCAAACGTGACGCCTGCGGTGGCGCGACGGGAACCACCGGCGTTTCCGGTGTCGGTGCCGGTACCGCCGAAGGCGCAGGCGACGAGCCGCCAGAGCCGCTGCATGCCGCCAGCGCGCAGCAGAGCAACAGCGCCGTGGAGCGCGACAGCGCCTGAAAACGAGGGGAAACCGACTGGATCGAGTCATGCCGCATGGTGTTGTTGTCCTTAAAGATACTTGTGGTCGTGAATGCAACAGAAACTTCTTGATAATATTTACACGAAGAAAATAAACCACACCTTTCTTTGTAGACCCGACTCACGCCATTTCCCGGAAATGCCCTGAGCTGCAAGCGAACCAGCCATTCCCTCACTCAAGGTCGAGCCGCGTCTCCCTTGCCCCGTCAAATTATTCTTCCATTTTTGAGCTTCGGTGTTATAGTTAACTACATCACCATCAAATCACCTCACCACCTCACCAACAGGGAGGAATCATGTCTCACCAGGCAGCACCACACCACCGGAAGGGCCCGCCATGACGATCGGCTGGAACGACAACACGCCCATCTACCGCCAGCTCAAGGACAAGGTCATCGGCATGATGCTCGATGGCGCCCTGAAAGCCGGCGACGCCCTGCCCTCGGTGCGCCAGGTGGCGGCCGAATACCAGCTCAATCCGATCACCGTCTCGCGCGCCTACCAGGAACTGGTGGACGAGCAACTTGTGGAAAAACGAAGGGGAATTGGCATGTATGTGACCGAAGGCGCGAGCGAAAAACTGCTCGCCAGCGAACGCGAGCGCTTCGTGCGCGAAGAATGGCCGGCCATGCTCGAACGTATCCGCCGCCTCGGCCTCGATGTCGACCAATTGCTGCGCCCGCAAGACGGAGGCAAATCATGAACGCCGTCATGACAGCCCGTGGCTTGAGCAAGCGCTACGGCAAGTCGGTAGCGATCGACAACATCAGCTTCGAGATTCCCGCCGGCAGGATCGTCGGCTTGATCGGCCCCAACGGGTCCGGCAAGACCACCACCCTCAAGGCCGCGCTCGGCCTGACCGCGTTCGAGGGCACGCTGTCGGTGCTCGGCTTCGACCCGCGCACCGAGCGCGATGCGCTGATGCAGCAAGTGTGCTTCATCGCCGACGTGGCGATCCTGCCGCGCTGGCTGCGCGTATCCGAGGCGATCGCCTTCGTGGCCGGGGTGCACCCGCGCTTCGACCGCGCCAAGGCTGAACGCTACCTGGCCGCGACCAAGCTCAAGCCGGAGATGAAGGTCAAGGCCATGTCCAAGGGCATGATCGTGCAGCTGCACCTGGCGCTGGTGATGGCCATCGACGCCAAGCTGCTGGTGCTCGACGAGCCGACCCTGGGCCTGGACATCCTGTACCGCAAGCAGTTTTACCAGAACCTGCTGGAAGACTATTTCGACGAGAACAAGACCATCATCATCACCACCCACCAGGTCGAGGAGGTCGAGCACATCCTCACCGACCTGATGTTCATCCGCGACGGCAAGATCGTGCTGTCGGCCTCGATGGACGAGGTCGGGGCACGTTTCGTCGAGGTCATGGTCGCACCCGACAAAGTCAAGGCCGCCAGCGCCTTGCAGCCGATCGACCAGCGCACCGTGTTCGGCAAGTCGGTCATGCTGTTCGACGGCGTGGCGCGCGAGCAGCTCGCCGCCCTTGGCGAAACCCGCAATCCCAGCGTCGCCGACCTGTTCGTCGCGACCATGAAAGGAAGCTACGCATGAATACCCTGAAATGGCTGCTTAAACGCGAGTTCTGGGAGCACAAGGGAGCGTTTTTTTACGCGCCCGTGATCCTCGCGGTCGTCATGGTCGGCGTCACCGCCCTGACGCTGGGCTTTGGCATGTACTGGTCCGAAGCGCCCTTCCGCCACCTGCTGGCGGCAGCGGCAGCGGGCCGCGCGGCCATGCCTGGCGGCCTGGCCGGCGTGGGCGACCTGCTCGCCACGCTCAGCCTGCTGGCGGCCTCGCCGCTATTGCTGCTGCTGGCCGCGTCCACGTTTTTCTACTGCCTGGCCGCGCTGTATGACGAGCGGCGCGACCGCAGCATCCTGTTCTGGAAGTCGCTGCCGCTGTCGGACACGCATACGGTGCTGTCGAAAGTGATCACGGTGACCATGGTGGCGCCCCTGATCGTCATTGGCGTGAGCACGGCGACCTCGGTGCTGCTGGTCTTGTTCGCCGGCGCGATCGCGGCGCTGAACGGAGTGAACCTGTTCGGCCCGGTGCTCTCCAGCCCGATTTTCCTGCTGGCCCCGCTGCGCTCGCTGGGCATGCTGCCGGTGTATATGATCTGGGCGCTGCCGACGGTCGGCTGGCTGCTGATGGTGTCGGCCTGGGCCCGCTCCAAGGTCTTTTTGTGGGCCGTGGGCGTGCCGGTGATTGCGCTCGTGCTGGTCAAGTGGATCACCTATGTGCTGGGGGCCGGGCCCGCTGCCGGCACGCTGATGCAAACGGTGGTGGGGCGCATCCTGCTCGGCCTGGCGCCCGGCAGCTGGCTGGGCGGTGAGAGCAGCGCGATGGGTAGCCACGGTGCGCATGTCGCGATCGACCGCGTCAATGGGCTGCTGGCCGATTCCTGGGCTACCCTGGCGTCGCCCGGCGCGTGGGTCGGGGCGGTTGCCGGAATGGCGATGATGTACGCCGCGATCCGCCTGCGCCGCTTGCGCGACGAAGGCTGACGCCCGGCCCATTTGCCGCGAGCGCGCCGTTGCCCCGGGGCGCCGGACCCCGCGCGGGAACGGCGCGCGCTCAGCGCGCGCGCCAGCACCTCGGGCTCATGGCCCGGCAACATTCCGTCGAGCAGCAACTGGGCCAGGCCGTGCACCATGCACCACAGCTTCAGGCTCATCACCGCCACATCCTTGCCCTCCCCGCCACTGCCTTGCAGCATGCGCGCAAATGCCTGCGTCACGCCTTGCACCGCCGCCGGCAGGCCGGGATGGCGGCTGCGGTCGGCGATCAGCGGCCCGTACATCAGGCGAAAGCGCCCGGGGCGCTCCAGCGCGAAGCGGACATAAGCCTGCCCGACCGCGGCCAGGGCATCCTGCGCCCCGCCCGCAGCCTGTTCGATGTACAGCGCGAAGTCCGCGTAGCCCTTGGCGGCCAGCGCCGCCAGCAACGCTTCCTTGTCCTCGAAATGCCGGTAGCACGCCGTGGCGGACACGCCGGCCCGGCGCGCCACCTCGCACGTGTTTTATGCCGCCTCGGCCGAGGCGTGCCGGCTGTCCGGCAAGCGCGGCATCCTGATCACCGCGCATACAGCGCAGCTGCCGGCCGCGCTGCCCCCGGGCGTGGCGCATGCCGATTACGTGTCATTCAAGGCACTGTTGCCGCGCGTGGCGGCGTTTGTCCATCACGGCGGCATCGGTTCGACCAGCCAGGCGCTGGCGGCCGGCGTGCCGCAACTGATCCAGCCGATGGCGTTCGACCAGTTCGACAATGCCAGCCGCGCGCTGCGGCTCGGGGTTGCCCGCTGTAGCGCGCCGAAGCGCTATACGGCCAGCGCGGTGGCGGACCAGTT
Organism: Massilia sp. DJPM01; assembly: GCF_030348125.1. Taxonomy (NCBI): domain Bacteria; kingdom Pseudomonadati; phylum Pseudomonadota; class Betaproteobacteria; order Burkholderiales; family Oxalobacteraceae; genus Massilia; species Massilia sp. DJPM01. Next base: position 45,371 of record NZ_JAQOZV010000010.1, on the reverse strand, counting down.
GCACCAGCTGACGGCCGACCAGGCGCTCGCGACCCGCTGCAAGGCGGTGGCGAAAATGACCGCCGCCAGCGCCGGGGTGGACGAGGCGTGCGACCTGGTGGAGAAGGTACTGGCCGGGGTGAGCCCGGCGCCAGTTACTCGAACTGCGTCTTGAACGCCAGGAATTGCAGCTTGAGGTCGTCGACCTCGGCGCGCAGGGAAGCGACTTCCTGCTCCAGCTGCGCCACCCTGCTGCCCTGGGCCGGCGCACTGACCACCCCGAACGCGGATTCCTGCTGCGACAGCGCGGCGTCGCCGCCCAGAAGCTGGCCGTAGCGCGGCTCCTTGGTGCCCGGCGCGAGCGCCAGGCGGGCCACGATCGGCGGGTATTTATCGATCAGAAATTGCAGGCAGGACTCGACATCGGCCACCGACTTGAATTCGTGCAGGCGCCCGCTGCGGGTGCGGATTTCGCCCGCCGTCTGCAAGCCGCGCAGCATCAGGATCGTCAGCACGGCCAGCTTGTCTTGCTCCAGCGACCATTTGATGCGCATGCGGTGCTCGTACTTGGTCACGCGCGCGCCGGCCTGGGTGATGCCGTTGACGAACTTGCGCTGCATCAGGCGCTGCAGCACATCCTGCACGGTTTCATCCGACAGCTGCATCACCGGATCGCGGCTCGACAGCTGGTTGCAGCCATTGGTGATGGCGTTGAGCGACATCGGATAATTGTCTGGCGTGAGGCCTTCTTTCTCGGCCAGCACCGCCAGCACGCGGATTTCAAACGGGTCCAGCAAGGCAGCGCCGTCGGCGCCGCCCGTTATTTCTAGTGTCATGCGTGTGTCCTTACTCGACCAGTTTATTGAGCTTTACCGAATCCAATTTATCACACTCGGGCGTGCTCTGGCAGGCGATTCCGGCGCTCTTCATCAGGGCCATCAGCCGGTCCAGCTGTTCGTCCTGGCGCGCCGCGTGATTGATCAGGCCATGCAAGGCCTTGGAGAGCGGATCGTCGCCATTCGGGGTGACCCCGTAGGCCGAGAACAGATGCGCGCTCGCGCGCGTGTCGGCCTCTTTCTGGACGATGTGGGCCGGGTTGCCGACCGCCGTGGCGCCGGCCGGCACCGGCTTGATCACCACCGCATTCGAGCCGACCTTGGCATACTCGCCCACTGTGAACGAGCCGAGCACCTTGGCGCCGGCGCCGATGATGACGCCGCGTTCCAGGGTCGGATGGCGCTTGGTGCCGCTGTTGAGCGAGGTGCCGCCCAGGGTCACGCCCTGGTAGATGGTGCAGTCATCGCCGACAATGGCGGTTTCGCCGATGACCACGCCGAAACCATGGTCGATGAACACGCGCCGCCCGATCGTGGCGCCCGGGTGGATTTCAATGCCGGTCAGGATGCGCGCCAGATACGAGATGAAGCGCCCTATCCATTTCAGCTTGCGGGTCCAGCAAGCCTGCGCCCAGCGATGCATCATGATGGCCTGAAAGCCGGGATAACAAGTGAACACTTCCCATCCGTTACGGGCGGCCGGGTCGCGTTCAATGATGCTCTTGATATCTTCGCGCAGGTGTAAAAACATAAACAGGGACGTGGGGACAGTTGCGATACAGGCATGGTAGCGTATCCGACCGTCTCCCGCTTATGTATGGTCAATTTGCCAGATGCGCATGATGATACTTGCAAGAAATTTACAGTGTTGCGTCGCCATGCAAGGGGCGGACTACCTTGGCGCGCATACCGACCTGGCCAATGCGTGCAAGTCCACCACGGACAGCACCAACAAGATGAGAACCTGCAAATAGGGGGAGGAGCGGCGCGCCGGCACGGATATTTCCGCGCCGGCGTGCCCGGTCCTGGACTTAGACCTGGCCTTCGCGCGCGATGCGCTGGCGGCGTGCTTCGTACAGGCAGACGCCCGACGCGACCGAGACGTTCAGGCTCTCGACGGAGCCGAACATGGGAATACCAACCAGCACGTCGCAGGTTTCGCGGGTGAGGCGGCGCATGCCCTCGCCTTCCGAACCCATGACGAGCGCGGCCGGACCACTGAAATCGGCTTCGTACAAGCCCTTGTCCGCATCATCGGTGGTGCCGATCAGCAGGATGTCGCGCTCCTTGAGTTCGCGCATGGTGCGCGCCAGGTTCGTGACCGTGATGTACGGCACGGTTTCAGCCGCACCGCTGGCGACCTTGGCCGCCGTGGCATTCAAGCCAACCGCGCGGTCCTTCGGCACGATGACCGCGTGCGCGCCGACACCGTCGGCCACGCGCAGGCAGGCGCCCAGGTTGTGCGGATCGGTGATGCCGTCGAGGATCAGCAGCAGCGGCGGACCTTCGATGGCGTCGAGCAGTTCATCCAGGTTGCGTGCCAGCGCCAGCTGGCTGGCAAAGGCAATCACGCCCTGGTGGCGGCGGGTTCCGACGATCTTGTCGAGACGGGCCGAATCGACCGGCATGACGCGCACGCCGAGCGCCTTGGCGTTGGCGATGAGATCGTGCATGCGGCGATCCTGGCGGGTCGCATCGACAAAAATCTCTTCCACCGACGAGGCCTCGTGACGCAGACGCGAGGTCACCGCGTGGAACCCGAAAATCATTTTATTCTTCATGTGTTATCGCTTGCTCTTATTCGTTTTGCTTGATGTTTTATTGCTCGTACCAACGGCTGGTTTTGCCGACCGGGATGGCGCCTTGCTGGCCGTCGACCCGGACTTGCTGCGTTTTGGCTTGCTGCCCGATGCTTCCGCGCCGACGCTCTCGTCGAGTTCGTAACGCGAAGGCGTGTTGCCCGCGCTGCCACCGGCACTCTTGCCGGACGAGCGGCCCGACTTGCTTGACTTGGCCGGCTTGGCGTCGAGTGCCTTGTGGGCGGCGCTTTTCGGCTTGCCCGCACCGCTATCGGCCTGCACGCTGCTACCGGCCAGCACCAGGTCGATCTTGCGCGCTTCGAGGTCGACGCGCGAGACCTGCACCGTCACGCGGTCGGTCAGCTGGTAGCGCTTGCCGGTGCGTTCGCCGCGCAGTTCGTGACGCGCATCGTCGTACTGGAAGTAATCGGTACCGAGTTCGGTGATGTGCACCAGGCCTTCGACGAACAGCGCGTCGAGCTGCACGAAAATGCCGAAGGTGGTCACGCCCGAGACCACGCCGGTGAATTCTTCACCCAGCTTGTCCTTGATGAAGTAGCACTTGAGCCAGGCTTCGACATCGCGCGACGCTTCGTCGGCGCGGCGTTCGTTGGCCGAGCAGTGCACGCCCAGGGCGTCCCAGATGGTCAGGTCTTTTTCGTGCTTTTGCTTGCCGTCGGCCTTGTCCTTGGCCTGCTGCTTGCGCGCGGCGTTCGACACGGTCGAATTCAGACCGGTCAGGTCGATGCCCTTCGGCTCGTACTTTTTACCGAGCAAAATGGCCTTGATGGCGCGGTGGGTCAGCAAGTCGGGATAGCGGCGGATCGGGCTGGTGAAGTGGGCATATGCCTCGTACGCCAGTCCGAAGTGGCCGATATTGTCCGGGCTGTAGACCGCTTGCTGCATCGAACGCAGCAGCATGGTTTGCAGCAGCGAGGCGTCCGGACGGTCCTTGATCTGCTTCATCAGTTCGGCGTAATCGTTGGCGGTCGGCTTGTCGCCACCGTTCAGATTCAGGCCGACCTGCTTGAGGAAGGTGCGCACTTGGGTGAGCTTTTCCTTGGTCGGCGAGGCGTGGATGCGGTAGGTGCCCGGATGCTTGTGGCGGATCAGCAGGTCGGCCGCGCAAACGTTGGCGGCCAGCATGCATTCCTCGATCACCTTGTGCGCATCGTTGCGGGTGCGCGGAATGATCTTTTCGATCTTGCCCAGCGCATTGCAGACGATATAGGTTTCGGTGGTTTCGAAATCGATCGCACCGCGCACCTGGCGCGCCTTGTGCAGCGCGTGGTACACATCGTACAGATTGAGCAGGTGCGGGACGATGGCTGGACGGCGTGCCGCTTCCGGACCGGCGGTGTTACCGAGGATATCGGCCACTTCGTTATAGGTCAGGCGCGCGGCCGAGTGGATCACGGCCGGATAGAACTGGTACGCCTTGATCTCGCCCTTGTCCGAAATGACGGCATCGCACACCAGCGTGAGGCGGTCGACGGCCGGGTTCAGCGAACACAGGCCGTTCGAGAGCTTCTCGGGCAGCATGGGAATCACGCGGCGCGGGAAATACACCGAGGTGCTGCGTTCGAGCGCATCGACGTCGAGCGCATCGTTCGGCTTCACATAATGGGACACGTCGGCAATCGCCACGATCAGGCGGAAGCAGTTGGCCTTGCCGACCTTGACCGGCTCGCAGTACACCGCATCGTCGAAGTCGCGCGCGTCTTCGCCGTCGATGGTGACCAGCGGCACGTCGCGCAGGTCGACCCGGTCTTGCAGGTCGGCTTCGCGCACTTCGCCGGGCAGCTTGGCGGCCGATTTGAGCGCGGCGGCGGAAAAGATATGCGGCACGCCGAACTTGCGCACGGCAATTTCGATTTCCATGCCGGGATCGTCCAGGTCGCCGAGCACTTCGACCACGCGGCCGGCCGGCTGCTTGAAGCGCGATGGCTGCTCGCTCAGCTCGACGCTGACGATCTGCCCCGCCTTGGCCTTGCCCGGCGAACCGGCCACCAGGATGTCCTGGCCGATGCGTTTGTCTTCGGGAGCGACGATCCAGACGCCGTTCTCATGGAGAAGGCGGCCGATCACATGACTGTTGGCGCGCGTGACGACTTCGACGATGGTGCCTTCAAGGCGGCCGCGGCGATCGGTTCCTGTGACTTTGGCGAGCACACGGTCGCCATGCAGGACTTTCTGCATCTCTTTGTCGGACAGGAACAGGTCTTCACCCGGTTCATCAGGGATGACGAAGCCGAAACCGTCGCGGTGCGCACTGACCTTGCCGGCGATGAAGCCGGAATGGTCGGCCAGGGCGTAATTGCCATCGGCGTCGGCGTGGATCTGGCCGTCGCGCTGCATGGCATTCAAACGCCTGGTTAACACCTCCAGCGCGGCTGGCTTGACCTTGAGCGTGCGGGCGATGGCTTCAAGATCAAGCGTCGTGCCCGCGTTGCGGAAAATGCCGAGAATGTCCTCGCGGCTGGGAATGGTATGAGTAATTTGGTTCAAATGGTTTTCTATAATTGTTTTTGGCAGCGCTCGCGGGAAATGCCTGACCGGATAGCTGACACAGTGATTATTGACACGGTGATAGGCGTAGTGTAACGGAGGTCGGTCCGATTCGCCTAACCGAAGCGTGCTTTGAAAGATTCTTCGCTCAGGCCTGTGACATTTCCAAATTTTCGGCTATAATTTTGGTCTTTCGCGGAAACACAACGTCGACGCGGAAGAAAAACGCAGCATATTTGCATGGTGTAGAGCAAAAAGAGTAACGAAAGTTAGTCTGGCGCAAAACTCCGAAAGCGAGTATGATAGCAGAAGTCGGCGGCAACGCCGGTTTGCAGCAAAAGAAGTAGGCAAGATAATGCCCACGTGGCGGAATTGGTAGACGCGCATGGTTCAGGTCCATGTGCCGCGAGGTGTGGGGGTTCGAGTCCCTCCGTGGGCACCACTCCCTGGAAGATGTTTTCCTGAGAGTACCAAGTAGTAAAGTTGTTGCAGTTGCTGTATCAATGCCCACGTGGCGGAATTGGTAGACGCGCATGGTTCAGGTCCATGTGCCGCGAGGTGTGGGGGTTCGAGTCCCTCCGTGGGCACCACTCCCTGGAAGATGTTTTCCTGAGAGTACCAAGTAGTCAAGTAGTTGGCAGTAAAACTGTTGTAGTAGCTGTATCAGTGCCCACGTGGCGGAATTGGTAGACGCGCATGGTTCAGGTCCATGTGCCGCGAGGTGTGGGGGTTCGAGTCCCTCCGTGGGCACCACTCTACCGGGTTAGTATATTCCCGCAAAATTCCATGAGCGCCGCAGTCCTTGCATAAAGGCTGCGGCGTTTTGCGTTGCGCGCCCGCTTGTATGCGCTCCCCCTCTGTTTCATTCAGAAAGACGCCAATGACCGCTCGTTTGCCTGGCCGCCTGCTGGCCGTTTTCTTGTTTGCCTTGTCCGCCAGCGTGCGCGCCGACCCCGTGGACGATATCGTCAATGCCGAAATCGCGCGCCAGCAGATTCCCGGCGCCAGTATCGCCATCGTCAAGAACGGCCAGATCATCAAGGAGGCCGGTTATGGCATGTCCAATCTGGAGCACCAGGTCGCCGCGACGCCCGATACCGTGTTCCAATCCGGCTCGGTCGGCAAGCAATTTACCGCCGCGCTGGTCTTGCTGCTGGCCGCCGACGGCAAACTGGGGCTGGATGATCCGATTTCGCGCCACCTTGCGGGCACGCCGCCGGCCTGGAAAAAGATCACGGTGCGTCATTTGCTCAATCACACCGCCGGTTTGGGCGATCCGGACGACATCCTCAAGCTGAACCAGAATTACACCGACGCGCAATTGCAACGCGCGGGCAGCACGCTGCCGCTCCAGTGGGCGCCGGGCACGCAATGGGCCTACAGTAATTTCGGCTACCAGTTGCTGGGCATCCTGTGCACCCGGGTGGGCGGCAAGTTTTACGGCGAGCAACTGCGCGAGCGCATTTTTGCGCCGGCGGGCATGCAGGCGCGCATCATCAGCGAACGCGACATCGTGCCGCACCGCGCCGCCGGCTATGACCTGGTCAACGGCGCATTCAAGAACCAGGAATGGGTTTCGCCCACGCTCAACACCACCGCCGACGGCAGCCTGTACCTGACCGCGCGCGATCTGGCGAAGTGGCATATTGCGCTCGACGGCGACCATCTGCTCGGCGCGGCCATCAAGCAAGCCATGTGGACGCCCGCCACGCTGAAAGACGGCAGCGCCGTTCCCTACGGCTTCGGCTGGGAAACTTCGCCAACGCTGGAGCGGCGCTCGCTCTGGCACGATGGCGCGTGGCAGGGGTTCACCACGCAAAGCACGCGCTTTGTCGACGATGGCCTGTCGGTCGTGGTGCTGACCAACCGCTCCGAAGCCCAGGTCGACAAGCTGCTCGAACTGGTCGCGGCCCACTACCTGCGCACGGCACGCTGACATTTGCGCTGGCGGTGCGGCGTGGCTACACTGATAGCCTGTCCGGATGCCATGGTTTGTGTGGTGAAGTCGCCGTCCGAAACCGAATGCAGCAACGCCCGTGTAGCGCCGCCCGATGCGCGCGCGAGCGCCCGACTGCACATAAACTACCGCGCCCTGCTCGCGCGCTCGCCCGATAATGTGGTGCTCGTCGACGTTTCCAGCGGCTGCCTGGTCGATGCCAACCATGGCGCGTGCGCGCTGTTCGGCATGGACGAACAGACACCGCTGACGCGCGCATTCGCCGACCTGTGCCCGCCGTTCCAGCCTGACGGCCAGGCCTCGGCGCAGCTGCTGGCCACCCGTATCGAGCGCGCGCTGGCCGGCCGTGCGGGCCAGTTCGAGGCCGGCTTCCTTGCCGCCGGCGGGCGCCGGATCACCTGCGAAGTACGGCTGCTGCCGCTGCCGGCGCCGCACACGCACCTGCTGCATGTGGGCCTTGTCGACGGCACACGCCGCGTTCTCGATGACGAACTGCGCCACGGCCAGAATCGTTTGCTGGAAATGATCGCGCGCGGCGCCGCGCTCAAGGCCGACGACGCCGCCCAGATCCTGGCGCGCAACCTGCAACGCGCGGCGCGGCTGGTGGCCAGCTTCAAGCAGGTGGCGGTGGACCGCCGTGGTTCGGAGCGGCGCGCCTTCATGCTGTGCGAACTGGTCGCCGAATTGCTGCCGCCGCTGCGCATCCTGGCGCGCCAGCGCGACGTGGAGATCCGCACCGAGGTGGCGCCGGGGCTGGCGATGGACAGCTATCCGGGCCCGCTGGCCGAGGTGCTGCCCCATCTGGTTGACAATTGCCTGGTGCATGCCTTTGCCAGCGATGCGCGCGGCACCATCGTGATCGGCGCCAGCGCCGGGCCGGAGGCGAGCATCGTCCTGTCGGTCGCCGACAACGGCGCCGGCATCGCCGCGCCGCTGATGCTGCGCGTGTACGACCGCTTCGTCACCACCCAGCCCGTCTCGGGCGGATCGGGGCTGGGATTGCACGTGGTGCATAACATCGTCAGCGGCGTGCTGGGCGGCAGCATCGAACTCGATAGCGAACCTGGCAAGGGTTCCACCTTCCGCCTGCGCCTGCCGGCGATCGCGCCCGCCATGAGCGGCCGGGATAGCGGCTGACAGCCGGCCAGCTGCGCGCCACGCTTGACTTGCGGCGCGAACAGGCTATGCTCGCTCTGGCATATGATCACTTTCCGCAAACTCGGTGTCACCGCCCTGCTCGCCTGCGCCTGCGCAGCGCTGCTGGCCGCGCCCGCACCATGGTTCACCTGGCGCAGCAAGGCCGACGGCAAGCTGGTCTGTCACCAGACCCCGCTCGGACCCGGCTGGGAAAAGGCTGGCGGTCCCTATCGAGATAGCCATTGCATGAAGTTGCTTATTGCTAAATAATAGGAAAAAAACATACAGAGGAGAAGGTTGAAAGCAGTCCGTTGCATCCATTCCAACTGAGGAGAAGTCAATGTTTACGAATCCCGAACAATTTGCATCCGCCACCAAGACGCTTTTTGAACTCCAGATGATGACTTTTAACGCGCTCACCAGCAAAGCGGTGCAGGGCGTGGAACAGGTTGTCTCGCTGAACATGACGACTGCAAAAAATTCGGTGCAAGGCAGCATGGCCATGGGCAAGGAAATGAGCCAGGCCAAGGACCCGAAAGCGGCGATGGACGTCGCTGCGGCCCACGCCAGGCCGATGGCGGGCGCGGTGGTGTACGGCGAACAGCTCAAGGTGATCATCGACGACATCCACAGCGAATTCACGCAGGCTGCCGACGCCCATATCGCCGAAGCCAAAAGCACCCTCACGGCGCTGATCTACGACGTGACCCAAAACGTCAAGCCGGGCAGCGAAAATGCGGTGGAAATCATCAAGACCGCGATCGACAATGCATTCCAGGGCTACGAACAGGTAACCAAGGCCACGCGCCAGGCGGTGCAGGTGGTGGAAGACCAGATCGCCAAGGCCACCGCGCAAGTGGTGCCGCCTGAAAAGAACGCCGCCTGACCAGCGCCATTCCGGCCCCCCGATAAAAAACCGCCGTTGCCGCGCTTTGCGGCAACGGCGGTTTTTTTGTCCGCCAGCGCGCCTCAGGCCACCACGCCCCCGCACACCACCAATACCAGCACCAGCAAGGCAATGCGCTTGCGCGTCGCGAGGCGGTCGAGCGCCATGTGTGCAAAATCTCTCACTATGTTCTCCCGGTGGAGCCGCGACCCGCGTCACGGCATTTGCGTGCAAACACCATTATTGGATCGGCGATGATACTGTCGGTTGCGATTACTCAATACACGATTGGTTACTACAGCAGTGTTGCAAAATCCACGGATCGTTGATGCGGCGCAAATGACTGTGCAGCCGGACCCGAAAGCACGACAAATATCAGAAGCATTACGGCGGGAATTGTTTCTAATCGGAATGTCCGTGTTCTCACCTCCAGGAGTCCTCCGTGTCCATTCCCGCCCCGAATACCTATCCCGGCACCCCGTCCGAACAGCGCCGGAACACCCGGCGCGCCCACGATATCGAGCAGCGCGCCTATGCTGCCGTCGGGCGCAGCTTCGCGTCCGGCAGCGCGCCAAAAAACCGCCAGCTGCGCGCGGGCCTGGCCGTGGCGGCGGCCGTCACGGTCCTGGTCCTGATCGCGCTGGTGGCCCTGCTGGCCGACGAAAACGCCAGCTCGCCGCGCGCGCTTGCGGTCGCCGCCGCCGGCAAGGGCGCGCCGCACCCGGCCGCCCCCGCCCATGCGGCCAAGGGCAAGCCGGTGGTGATCATCGATGAAAAGGACGAGGCGCCCACCCGGCCGGTGCTCGCCCCGGAGCCGATACCCCCGCTGGTGCTGCTGGCGCCGGCTGCGGCGCAGCCCACCCCGGCGCTGGCCCAGGCGCGTCCGGTGGCAGCGCTCAGGATGCCGGCCAAGGTGCGCGAGCACGGCAAACCGGCCAGTGCGGCGCTCAAGCAGATGGCCCTGAAAGCGAAAAAAACGTCCCAGCCGCTGGCAAGCGGCGCGGCGGCGCGCAAGGCGGCGCGCAAGGCCGCGCGCAAGGCGCCGCCGCACGCCCCCGTGAAACGCAAGGTGGCGGCCGCAGCCGCCGTCCCTGCCCAGCCCGACGCACCCGTCCGGTATGCCGGCGCCGGCGTGCTCGACACCCTGCGCTCCTACGCCAGCCTGCGGCGGCGCTACCTTGGCCAGCCGATGCCGCTCATGGCGGCCCGGCTGGCGCTGCCGGGCCGGCGCTACCTGGGCGAACCCTGAAAACCACGGACCGATGCACGCGCGGCGATTTTGCTGGGGTTTGGCGGCCACTGACGATATACTGTACATAATTACAGGTGTCGGTCGCTTGCCCGCAGTACGATGCGCAAAGTTCTTGAGAATGAGTTCTACTACCTGGACAACTTCCACCGGGTGCTGGAATGGATTGCCGGGCGCTACAGCGACTTGCTCACCGATGAGGAGCAAGCGTTTATCGCCACGTTCCCGTCGCTGCCGCAAGCCTCGCGCGCGCTGCTGGTGCGCATGGTCATGCGCAAGGGCACGGTGTTCCGCGCGAGCAAACTGAACTACGCGGAAATCGGCTGCGCGATCGAGGCCGCGCGCCACTTGCTGCCCACCGGCTGGGTCCGGTGCGACCCGGTGATCACGCTCGACGAACTGTTCGAGCTGCTGCTCAAGGCCGAAATCGGCGCCATTTTCAGCCTGTCCCTGCACGAAAAGAACGCGCGCAAGGGCGAGCAGCTGGCCGCCCTGCGCGACGGGTTCGGCGACGCCCGCGCATTTTCCGCCTGGTACCGCGACTCGCCCGATACCGTCTACAGCATTACCGTCAAGGACCTGTGCGACCGCCTGCGCCTGATCTTTTTCGGCAACCTGCACCAGGACTGGACCGAATTCGTGCTGTCCGACCTGGGCTTGTTCCAGTACGAAAAAGTCGAGTTTTCAGCGTCCTCGCGCGGCTTTCGCACGCGGCGCGATGTCGACGACTACCTGGCGCTGCACCAGTGCAAGGAACGCTTTCGGGCCGGCGAGGCCCTGCCCGAGGTGCTGGCGAGCTTGCCGCGTGACGCGTTCGACAACGAGTGGATCGACAGCCGGCGCGAACGGCTCATGTTCCAGATCGCCCAGCAGGTGGAAAAACAAAAGGAGTGGGGCCAGGCGTTCGATCTGTACGCCTGCTGCAATTTTCCCGGTGCGCGGGCGCGCGCCATCCGCGTGCTGGAAAAGCACGAGCGCTATGCCGAGGCGCATGCGCTGCTGGAACGGGCCGAGGCCGCGCCCGAAAGCGATGCCGAGCGCCAGCAACTGCTGCGCATCGCCCCGCGTCTGCGCCGCAAGCTCGGGCACCAGCCGCTGCCGTCGCGCCGCAATCGCTTCGTCGAGCGCCTCGACCTGAGCCTGCCGATGCCGCCTGAACCCGGCTGGTGGGTCGAGGGCATCGTGCGCGACCACCTGGCGCGCGCAGACGCGCCCGTGTTCTATGTCGAGAACGCGCTGATCAATTCCCTGTTCGGCCTGCTGTGCTGGGGCCCGGTCTTCAGCGCGATCCCGGGAGCGTTTTTCCACCCCTTCCACCGCGGCCCGGCCGACCTGCACAGCGCCGATTTCTACCGCCGGCGCGAGCGCGAATTCCGCGCCTGCCTCGACCAGCTCGACGACGGCCGCTACCAGGACACCATCCGCGCCAACTACGACGGCAAGCGCGGCATCGCCTCGCCGTTCGTGGCCTGGGAAGCGCTCGGTACCGACCTGCTGGACATGGCGCTGGCCTGCATCCCGGCGCCGCACCTGAAAAAATGGTGCGAGCGCATCCTGCTCGACATCAAGGCCAACCGCAACGGCTTCCCCGACCTGATCCAGTTCTGGCCCGTCGAGCGGCGCTACAACATGATCGAAGTCAAAGGCCCGGGCGACCGCCTGCAGGACAACCAGCTGCGCTGGATCGAATACTGCGCCGCGCACCAGATGCCGATTTCGGTGTGCTACCTGCAGTGGGCGGAGCCGTGTTCGTGAGGCGCGCGTGAGCTACGTCGTGGCGGTGCGTGCCCTGTGCGAATTTTCAGCCAAGCAGGGCGATCTCGATCTGCGCTTCACGCCCTCGCCCACCGCCCAGGAAGGCATCGCCGGCCACGCCGTGGTGACCGAGCGGCGCGGCCCGGATTACCAGAAAGAGGTCAGCCTGACCGGCGAATACGGCCCGCTGCTGGTGCGCGGACGGGCCGACGGCTACGACCCGGCCCAGAACCTGATCGAAGAAATCAAGACCTATCGGGGCGACCTTGAGCGCATGCCGGCCAACCACCGTCACCTGCACTGGGCCCAGGTGCGCGTATACGGGCACCTGCTGTGCGCGCAGCGCGGGCTGGACCAGGTGTCGCTGGCCCTGGTCTACTTCGACATCGGCAAGCAGACCGAAACCGTGCTGCGCGAAACCCGCAGCGCGGCCGAGCTGCGCGCCACGTTCGCCGACCAGTGCGAGCGTTTCGTGGCGTGGGCCGCTCAGGAACTGGCGCACCGCGCAGCGCGCGACGCGGCACTGGCCGCGCTGCGCTTCCCGCATCCGGCCTTTCGTCCGGGCCAGCGCGACCTGGCCGAAACCATCTTCCGCGCCAACAGCGGCGCGCGCTGCGTGCTGGCGCAGGCGCCGACCGGCATCGGCAAGACCGTCGGCACCCTGTTCCCGGTACTCAAAGCGGCGCCGCTGCACCGGCTGGACAAGGTGTTTTACCTCGCGGCCAAGACCCCGGGCCGCAAGCTGGCGCTCGACGCGGCGCAGGCGATCAAGCGCAGCGCCCCCGACCTGCCGCTGCGCGTGCTGGAACTGGTCGCGCGCGACAAGGCCTGCGAGCATCCCGACAAAGCCTGCCATGGCGACTCCTGCCCGCTGGCCAGGGGCTTCTACGACCGGCTGCCGGCGGCGCGCAGTGCGGCGCGCGAGCTTCCCCTGCTCGACCGCGAAGGCTTGCGCGAGGTCGCGCTGGCCCATCAGGTGTGCCCGTACTACCTGGGCAGCGAAATGGCGCGCTGGAGCGACGTGGTGGTGGGCGACTATAACTACTACTTCGACATGGGCGCGATGCTGTACGGGCTGGCCCTGGCCAACCAGTGGCGGGTCAGCGTGCTGGTGGACGAAGCGCACAATATGGTGTCGCGCGCGCGCAAGATGTATTCGGCCGACCTGGAACGCGCAGCGCTGCGGGCGGCGCGCGCGGTGGCGCCGGCGCACCTGAAAAAGGCGCTCGACAAGGTGGGGCGCAGCTGGCCGTCGAAGGACGGCGCCGGCTACGAGGTGCTCGACGCGCCGCCCGCAAAGCTGCTCGACGCGCTGCAAACCGCATCGAGCGCGATCACCGATTTCCTGGCGGAGAACCCGGGGCCGATGGAGCCGGACTTGCAGCGTTTTTACTTCAACGCCCTGCACTTCGCCCGGCTGGCCGAGACCTTTGCCGAGCACTCGATGGTCGACTGCACGCGCGACGGCGCGCACGCGTCGACGCTCGCGATCCGCAACATCGTGCCGGCGCCCTTCTTGAAGCCGCGTTTTGCGCTGGCCCATGCGACGGCGCTGTTTTCGGCCACGCTCAGTCCATGGAACTACTACAGCGATGCACTCGGCCTGCCGCCGGATACGGCCTGGGTCGACATCGACTCGCCCTTCGTGGCCGATCAGTTGAGCGTGCACGTGGTGCGCGACATTTCCACGCGGTTTACGCACCGGGCCAGGTCGGTGGCGCCGATTGCGGCGCTGATCGCGCGCCAGTACGCGCAGGCGCCGGGGAATTACCTGGCGTTTTTCAGCAGCTTCGATTATCTCGACCAGGTGGCCGACCGCGTGCAACGCGATTTTCCCGACATCCCGGTGTTCCGCCAGCCGCGCCGCATGGCCGAAACGGAGCGCGACGCTTTTCTGGGGCGCTTCACGCTGGAGAGCCGTGGGGTTGGATTTGCGGTCCTGGGCGGCTCGTTTGGCGAAGGCATCGACCTGCCGGGCGCGCGCCTGATCGGCGCCTTCATCGCCACACTCGGACTGCCGCAAATGAACCCGGTCAATGAGCAGATCCGCCAGCGCATGCAGGCCACGTTTGGGGCGGGCTACGACTACACGTATCTGTATCCGGGCATGCAAAAGGTGGTGCAGGCGGCGGGCCGCGTGATCCGCACCGAGGGCGACCGTGGCGTGGTGTACCTGATCGACGACCGCTTCGCCCAGCCCGAAGTGCGCGAGCTGCTGCCGCGCTGGTGGCATGTGGATCAGACGCGCATTGCTTTGACTTAAAACCCACTACGTCGTTCCCGCGCCAAGGCGGCACTCGGCGGGAACGACGAGGGTGGTGGTGGAGGGAACGACGGGTGTCAGCCGGTCAGGCCCTTGAGCTTCTGGAAGCCGCTGCGGCTGACCGGTAGGCGGGCACCATCCCTGAGGATCGCGGTGTGGCTGTCCCTGCCCTGCTCGATGCGGTCGATGGCGCCGAGGTTGAGCAGCCAGGAACGGTGAATGCGCACGAACAGGGCCGGATCGAGCTGGCTTTCGAGTTCCGACAGGCGCTGGGTTTTCATGTAGTGCTTGCCGCCGGCGCTGATGCGCACATAGTCGTCCTGCGCTTCAATGTAGTCGATCTGGCCGGCCGCGATGATGTGCACGCGCCCGCCGTCGCGGATCAGGACCCGCTCCAGCGGCTTGCTGCGCAGCGCGGCGTCGCGCAGCACGGCGTCGACCCCGTCTTTTGCGGCACTGGTGCGCGCATGCGCCAGCGCGGCGTCGAAGCGCTGCTGGCTGAAGGGTTTGAGCAGGTAGTCGACGGCGTGGATGTCGAAGGCCTTGAGCGCGTACTGGTCAAAAGCGGTCACAAAAATATAGCGTGATTTGGCGCCGGCCAGTTCCACCACCTCGAAGCCGTTCAGCTTGGGCATCTGGATGTCGAGGAAGACCAGGTCCGGTTCCAGTTCGGTGATGGCCTTGACGGCGTCGAAGCCGTTCGCGCATTCGGCCACGATCCCGATGCCGGCATGCTTGCCCAAAAACTCGCGCACCACGGCGCGCGCCAGCTCTTCATCGTCGACGATTATGACGCGCATGATGGTTCCGATTCCTTGGTGTGGGCGGGCAGCGACAGCGCGACCCGGAACAGGCGCGCCTCGCGCGTCCAGACGATGCCGGCCTCGTGGCCGTAGGCGACGGCCAGGCGCTGGCGCACGTTGGCCAGGCCAATCCCCTTGCCTGCGACGGCCGGCTCGACGTCGATGTCGTTTTCCACGACGATGTTCAGGACCGGGCCGGCGCGCTGCGCCGCGATGCGGATGGTGCCGCCGCCGGTCAGGTTGGCGATGCCGTGCTTGACGGCGTTTTCGACCAGCGGTTGCAGGATCATCGGCGGCAGCAGGCAATCGAGCGCGCCGGCGTCGATGACCTGCTCGACGTTCAGGCGCGCGCCGAAACGCACTTTTTCGATGGCGATGAAGTGCATCGCCAACGCCGCTTCCGCTTCCACGGTCACTTTGCGGCTCGCTTCCAGTCCCAGGCTGTGACGGAAAAAATCCGCGAGGCGCAAGGTCATGTCGCGCGCGCGGGCCGGATCGATGGAGGTGAGCGCACTGATCGAATTGAGGCTGTTGAACAGGAAGTGCGGATCGATCTGGGTGCGCAGCATGCGCAGTTCGGCGTCCTGCGCCATCAGCGCAGCTTCGAGTTCGCGCCGTTCGGCGCCACGCGCGCGCTGGAATTCGAGCGCCAGGTAGTGCGCCACCGCCGACATGGCATACAGAATCACGCCCAGGCCGACAATCATCGCCTGCAAGGGGGTAGTCATGGGGACGCCGGCCCAGGGCAGGCCCAGCGATCCGCAGGCACTGTTCCAGGCGGTGCTCAGCGTGGTCCACAGCACGCCGGCCCATACCGATGCGACGGCGAAGACCAGCAGCACCGAGATGGCGCTGCGTTCGCCCAGCGGATAGGCGCGGCAAAGATAGTAGCTTGAAAAGCCGGTGGCGCAGGCATACACCAGCGTCACCGGTACGGCCAGGAGCAAGCCGTTGGTCCATGCGGCGCCAGTCGCTGCCATGATCAGGCCAGCAAACAGGATCGCCAGCAGCAGCCACGCGAGCAAATACAGGCCCGCGCCGCGCCGCATGGAAAACGGCCCCTGCATCAATTGCGCACTTCCACGCCGCCCATGATTGCGTAGCCACGGATGGTGAGGCGCTTGCCGGTGCCCGGTGCGGGCGAGGTTTTTTCCTCGAAGCCGCCGAGAATCGGCACCCCTTTGAGCACGATGCTCCAGTCGGGCGGGCACTTGATGGTGATGCCGCCCATGACCGCGAACACATTCAGTTCGGCGTCGCCGGCGATCGACGATTCGCGCAGGTCCAGCACGCAGCCACCCATGATGGCGCAAATGTCGCCGCCACGGAAGGCCGGGGTGCTGATGCGGCGCTCGAAGCCACCCAGGATGGCCGTGATATCGACCACGGCGTCGGCATCGGGCCTGGCAAATGCATCCGGCTTGGCATCGGTATCGGCATCGGCCTTGAGCGGCGCGGCGCGCGGCGTGCGGCCCTTGCGCATGGCTCGGTGGATGACACCGACGCCGAGCAGGATCAGCAGCACGGGCCACAGGGTGCGGGCGTTGAAAAAGTAGCCATAGCCAAGCCGGTTGAGCGTGAGGACAACGCCGGCGGCGGCGATCAGGCCGAACACCATGCGCTCGTGCTGGGATTCGGCCCCTGAAAACTTGACCAGGCCGCCGATAACGACCAGCACGGGCCAGAAGTGCAGCACGCGGTGGCGGTCGATGATGTTCAGGTTATCGAGCAGGAACAGCAAGCCGAAACCGATCACCGCCAGGCCGACCCAGACCTGGTTGGGCACGCCGGAGTTGGGGGTATCATTTTTCATCGTGGGGCTCCGGTTCGGGTGCGAGGCGGCGTTCGATGAACGGTTCGAGGATCATGGTGACGCCGCAAAAGATGACGGGGATCGGCCAGCCGTTGCTGAAGGTCAGTCCGAACAGGTTTTCGAACACTGCAAGCAGCCACAGGCTCAGGAAGACCATCCACAGGCCGGCGGTAAAGTCTTTGGCGGTCGGAAAACCGATCATTTTATTGAGGCCCATGACAGTCATCACCAGCGGCGCGTAATGCCAGAGGCCATCGACCTGGACGATGTCCATCTGGTCGAGCAGGACGATGGTGCCGAAGCCAATCAGCAGCAAGCCCCACATCAATTGCTTGCGCCATTCGTAAGAGGATTTATTGGACACGTGTGCTCCTGTAGTCAGTTCAGGCGCAACGATACAACGGGGCGGCGGCGCTGCACAGCGGATTTCGGCGAATGGCGTATGGCGGCCGGTGAATGACGGCGCCAGCGGCGAACGGCGGCGCCGGGCGTCAGGTGCCGAAGGCGACCGAGGCCGACAGCGCCAGCATCATGGTGCCGGTCAGGCCGTCGATCCACTTCCATGCGGCGGGACGGGCAAACAGGCCGGACAGGCGCGTTGCGCCATAGCCGAGCGCGCAGAACCACAGGGCCGAGGCGCTCATCGCACCCAGCGCAAAGGCTGGGCGTTCTGGCGGGGCAAAATTTCCGCCTATGGCGCCAAGCAAGACCACCGTATCGAGATAGACATGCGGATTGAGCAGCGACAGCGCGACCACGCTGGCCAGCGCCTGGCGCGCGCCGGTGCGGGCGGCCTCGGGCGCCACCGTCAGCGCGGCGCTGGCGAACACGGCGCGCCAGCTGCGCAAGCCGTACCACAGCAGGAACGCCGCCCCGCCCCAGCGCGCCGCGCCCAGCAGCAGGGGCGAGGATTGCACCACGGTGCCGACGCCGGCCACGCCAAGCCCGATCAGCACGGCATCGATGACAATGCAGGCAGCCACGGTCAAACCCACGTGTTCGCGCTTGAGGCCGGTGCGCAGCACGTGCGCGTTCTGCGATCCGATGGCGACGATCAGCCCGGCGCACAAGGCGAGGCCGTTGAAAAAGGTGGACACGTAGGGCATGCAAACTCCTGGCGCTAACTGGATGAGCTGGAAGTTTGCAGGAGGGAAAACCTCAAGTGAAGCAAATTTAATCCAATTACGTATAATTAAATTTTTCTAATCCTGGAGGTGGGCGTGCTCGATACTCGCAAGGGAGAAGCCCTGCTCGCCGTCATCGACAGCGGCAGTTTCGAGCAGGCAGCCGCCCTGCTCCACCTGACCCCGTCGGCGGTGTCGCAACGGGTCAGCGCCATGGAAAACGAACTGGGCATGCCGCTGCTAATCCGCAGCAAGCCTTGCCGCGCGACCCCGGCCGGCCAGCGCCTGGTGCAATACCTGCGCCGCAGCCGGCTGCTGGAAGCCGAGTTCCTGGCCGAATCGGCCGACAGCGACGCCCATCCGCTGACGATTGCCCTGGCCGTCAACAACGATACCCTGGCCACCTGGCTGCTGCCGGGGCTGGCATCGTTCCTGATCGAGGAACAGATCCTGCTCGATATCGCGCTGGACGACCAGGACCATACCTACACCTTGCTGTCGCAGGGCGCGGCGCTGGCCGGGGTGTCGAGCGAAGCGCAGCCGATGCGCGGCTGCACGGTGGAGCGGCTGGGCGCGATGCGCTACCGGCTGCTGGCCACGCCCGCGTTCGTCGCACGCTGGTTTCCCGACGGCTTGCAGCGCGAGGCGGCGCGGCGGGCGCCGCTGATGGTGTTCGACCGCAAGGATGCCTTGCAGGCGGCGTTTCTTCAACGCGAGCTGGGGCTGCCTGCGGGAAGCTATCCCTGCCACTACATTCCGTCGAGCGATGCATTCACCCACGCGGTACGGCTGGGGCTGGGATATGGCATGGTGCCGGAACAGCAATTTCGCGACGCTATCGACAAGGGCGTACTGATCGACCTGGCGCCCGGCAAGCCGACCGACGTGATGCTGTACTGGCACGCGTGGCGGGTGCAGTCGCCCAAGCTGGAGCGGCTCAGCGCGCGGCTGATTGCGGTGACGCGGGCGGCCTTGCGGCAAGCTGCGTGAGTGCCGGTCCGGTGCTTGTCCATGGTGCGGGGGATTCTACCGGCTGGGTAACACCTAACAAAAAACCCGCAGCGTTGCCGGTGCGGGTTGTCGGTACTGCGGTCACGCGAACATCAGGCCGGTGGCAGGAAGGCCTCTGGCGCTGGCTGATTGCGGACCTGGTTGCGGTACTTGGAAGCGGCAATGGCTTTCTTGAGGGCTTCGCGCGCGATGTTGGTGCGCTTGATGTCTTTTTTCTCGGCTTTGCCACGATGCTGGGCTTCGTCTTTGTTACCGATTCGATTTGTCATGTGAGACTCCTGTGTTGATGTTTTTAGGATTATGGTAGAGCTGTGCTACAGAAAAAATAGGACAAAGTGCAAGGTTTTTGTAGGACAGGAGGACGTCAACTACGGCTCGGGGCCAGTTTGAAGCCTGGAATCAGCAATCCCCATCCAAGCTCGCGCCGGATTTCTTCCGGCGATGGCGGCGGTTTGGGATCGCGCGAGCGACGCTGAAGGTATTCCCGTACCAGATGCTTGGGTGGCTGGGTAATGGCAGGCATGATGACCTCCGCTTCCGTTTGTTGATCAAGGCCAGCGCGATGGCCTGCGCTGGCATGAAGAATTGGTGCCGATCCTTGAGGCGACCGGCTAACCTGCTGAGGAGGAATCACCTTGGGACTTCGCCGCCGGCCCCTCACTCACACAGCTTCATCATAAGAGCTGAGCTGAAACCCAACCGTTCGTTGCCGCACACTGGCGCGAAAATCATCCTCGCGCGCGTGGCGGCAATCCGCAGAACGCCCGTACCTAATGGCGCCATGCGATGACGCGGCGTTTCCGTCTGCGGCATCACTGCGCTGCGTGTGCCGGAATCCATGACGCCGGAAGGGCCGCCATCGCCCCTCTCCATCGTCCGCCTCATGATGAATCCCTTCGCGGCGCGCTTGGCTCACGCTGTCGCCGACCATGGCCTCGCCTGTGTCATGTCATCTATCAAAGCAGGCAATGCCGGAACGGCAAGCCTGCACTTTCCTCGTCTGTGCGCAACACATTTCCATTGTCAAACACCGTGCCAGCGGTTAGCGTGTGGCTTTAGCGTTCAATATTGATTCCCGATGCGTCTTGCTCCCCTCGTTTTGTTTAGTGCCGTCCTGGCTGGTTGCGCAAGTGCGCCGCCCGCTCCACCTGTCGTGGCGCCGGTTGCGGTCGCGCCGCCGCCAGTTGCGCCTGAACCGGTTGCGCTGCCGGCGCCCGAGCCTGTCGCCGCAGCGCCGCTGGCCCCTGCGGCAGCGCCGTTCGATCTCGCCACCTTGCGGCGCAAGCAGATTTATCAGATGACGCCGGCGGAAGTCGGACGTTACATCGCCTATATGCATACCGCCGAACCGGACCTGCGCAAGCGCATCGCCGCGATCGGACGCAAGAATATCGGCCAGCCTTATGTGCTTAATCTGTTGGGCGAGTATCCGTACGAGCTGCACGACAACCTGCCCATGTTCAGCCTGCAGGCAAGCGACTGCGTGGTGTTCGCCGAGCACACGTATGCGATGGCGCTGAGCCAGTCGTGGGAGGAGTTTTTCTGGATGCTGCAACGCATCCGCTACAAGGATGGCGTGATCGGCGTGGCAACGCGCAATCATTACACCGAGGTGGACTGGAATACCAATAATGCCTGGCTGGTGTCCGACGTCAGTGCGCTGCTGGCAGGAACCGATGCACCGGCGTATGAGATGAAGATCGACCGCGCGGCCTTTCTCAGGATGCGGCACAACACGGCCAGCAGCATCCCGGTGCAGCTCAGCCAGGAAGCGTACGTGGCCAAGGACAAGGTGGCGAGCGTGGCCGCGCAATTGCAGGACGGCGACCTGGTCAATGTCATTTCCACGCGCGGAGGCAAGTTCTGGGCCTCGCACGTCGGCATCATCGTGGTGGATGTCAACGGGCAGCGCAATTTCCTGAACTCGGCCGAACCACAGGTGCGCGAAGAAAGCTTCGAGGCATTTTTTGCGCGCACGGCGGCGCGCGAGGAGCGCAACGGCAAGAATGGCATGAAGCTGGCGGGCTTCAAGTTCTTGCGCTTGAACGACCATATCGTGGTGCCACCGGCCGCTCCCCAGCCACGTCCGGGCCCGCCGGTGGCAGTGGTGCAGAAGGCTACCACAACCGTCACCGCGACGGCGGCCATCAAAGGACCGGCCTCGGCGATCCGCTGACAAGACACAGGCACGCGGGACGACGGCGCCGTGGCTGACTGGCGCTCGCCTGCACCGGCACCGCCACGCGGCGCGACGGCGGCGTGGCTAACTGGCGCTAGTCGCGCCACACGGCCCGCGTGCGCGCCAGCCAGCGCCGGCGCTCGGCGAGTCCCACCGTACCGCCGTTGATGCGCGTACTTACCTCCTCAATATCACCCGCATCCGCCGCCTCGTTGCGGCCTTTCGCGATCCAGATGGCGGCGGCCGCGCCCAGGCACCAGCGTGCCGACAGCACCGCATCCGGGTCGGCAACAAAGTCCGGCGCCGACGGATAGCCGGTTCTCAGGGTCTCGGTCGCCTGTGCGTGGCTGTCCTTTCCAGTCAGCTGCAATAATCCGCGACCGCGATACAGGTAGCCGTCACCGGGAAGCGCGTTGCCCAAACGGCCACCGTACACGACGTTGGCAAGCCGGACTTCATCGTCGGCGTAGCTGGCCGGATCGAGCGGGCCGCGCGGCACGAAACGCTGCGGCCACACCTTGGACAAACGCTGCGTGCGGTAACGCAGGTTTTCCAGCTCCCGTGTGAGGGCCACCGTTTCGTGCAAGACCTGCGCCATGAAATGGCTGGCCCGCAACGCGGACGCGGCGATGCCGAAATGGACCAGGAAGTGTTGCTCGGTGCCGAATGCGGTGCGGTAGACGGGGAGCGCGCGCGGCGCGAGCTGGTCGATCTGGCCGAGCGTGATGACAACGGGCTCGGCCATGGCGAACTCCTTCGCTGTGCGGTAGCTCCCATCGTATTGGCTTTGCCACCGCTGGACACCAAGCGCATCAAATGATGCGGCGCTAGCAGCCTCGCCTGGCCATTGATCATCGCGTTCAGCCCCCGCCCACCGCGCGGAAATCGGCATCGACCACATCGTCGCCGCGTCCCGCGCCTGCCTGTCCGGAAGCGGCCTGGGCCCCGCCCTGCTGCCCCTGGCCCGCTGCGTCGGCTGGCTGCTGGTCCAGCTTTTCGCCGATCCCCTGCGCGGCGTTGGACAAGGCCGCGATGCGCGCGTCGATGTCGTCCTTGCTGCCGCTGCGCAAGGCGGCGTCGAGCCTGTCGATGGCCGCCTGGATGCGCTCGCGCACCGGGGCGTCCAGCCCGGCACCGTGCTCGTCGAGTTGCTTGCGGGTCGCATGCAGCAGCGCATCGCCACGGTTGCGGGCGTCGGCCAGTTCGCGCGCGCGCCGGTCTTCGTCGGCGTGGGCCAGCGCATCCTGCACCATTTTCTGGATCTCGGCTTCGCTCAGTCCCGAATTGGCCTTGATGGTGACCTGGTTGGCCTTGCCGGTGGCCTTGTCGAGCGCGCTGACGTGCAGGATGCCATTGGCGTCGATATCGAAGCTGACCTCGATCTGCGGCATGCCGCGCGGCGCCGGCGCAATGCCGACCAGGTTGAATTCGCCGAGCAGCTTGTTGCCCGCGACAATATCGCGTTCGCCCTGGTAAACCTTGACGGTCACGGCAGGCTGGTTATCGTCGGCGGTCGAGAACACCTGGCTGAACCTGGTGGGAATCGTGGTGTTGCGGGGGATCATTTTGGTCATCACCCCGCCCAGTGTCTCGATGCCCAGCGAGAGCGGGGTCACGTCCATCAGCAGCACGTCGGAGCGCTCGCCGGCCAGCACCGCGCCCTGGATGGCCGCGCCCACCGCCACCGCTTCGTCCGGGTTGACATCCTTGCGCGCCTCGCGCCCGAAAAATGCGCGTACCGTTTCCTGCACCTTGGGCATGCGCGTCATGCCGCCCACCAAGATCACGTCGGCGATCTGTTCCTTGCTCAGGTTGGCATCCTTCAGGGCAAGCTGGCACGGCGCGATGGTGCGCTCGATCAGCTCGTCGACCAGCGCTTCCAGGGTCGCGCGCGACAGGCGCAGGTTGAGGTGGGCCGGGGCGCCGTTGGACATGGCGATGTAGGGCTCGTTGATGTCGGTCTGCCGGGTCGAGGAGAGCTCGATCTTGGCGCGCTCGGCCGCGCTCTTGATGCGCTGCAAGGCGATCGGGTCGCGCCCCAGGTCGATGCCGCTGTGCTTCTTGAATTCGGCGATGATGTGGTCGATCACGCGCTGGTCGAAATCCTCGCCGCCGAGGAAGGTGTCGCCGTTGGTGGAAAGCACGTCGAACTGTTTGTCGCCCTCCAGCCCGGCGATTTCGATGATGGAGATGTCGAAGGTGCCGCCGCCCAGGTCGTACACGGCCACCTTGCGCTCGCCGCGCGCGGCCTTGTCGAGGCCGAAGGCCAGCGCGGCGGCGGTCGGCTCGTTGATGATGCGCCGCACTTCCAGGCCGGCGATGCGGCCGGCATCCTTGGTGGCCTGGCGCTGGGCGTCATTAAAATAGGCGGGCACCGTGATGACGGCGTCGCTGACCGGCGCGCCCAGATCATCTTCGGCCGTCTTTTTCATCTTGCGCAGCACCTCGGCCGACACTTGCTGCGGCGCCAGGCGCGTGCCGCGCACGTCGACCCAGGCGTCGCCATTGTCGGCGCGCACGATCTTGAAAGGCATCAGGTGGATGTCTTGCTGCACTTGCGCCTCGTCGAACTTGCGTCCGATCAGGCGCTTGACGGCGAACAGCGTGTTTTGCGGATTGGTCACCGCCTGGCGCTTGGCCGGCGCACCGACCAGGATGTCGCCATGGTCCTGGTAGGCCGCCACCGAGGGCGTGGTGCGCGCGCCCTCGGCATTCTCGATCACCCGGGCCTGGCCGCCTTTGATCACCGCGACGCAGGAGTTGGTGGTGCCGAGATCGATACCGATGATCTTGCTCATTTCCTCCTCCTTGAAAGACATGCTCGCGCGCGCACCCAGCGGGCGCCACGCGGTCGTAGTTGGATAGACCGCGCGCGCCAAAACAATCCCGCTAACGCCGGCAAACACGATCTGGATCAAACCTGGCGCTTTTCGCGACACCCGCAGCGGCCGGGTCCGATAGCTAAAGAGCGATGTTTTCGCCGCGCTTTCCCACGTCCGTTCGGATAATCCGCCAATTCCCCCTCTGCACGGCGCTTGATAATATTTCCAACAGCAATACATTCTGGATTCCAATCAAATCCCATTGGCAATTTTTACGCTAAGTCAGCCGTTGCGAACGATCAAATCAACACGATTGAGCCGGCAGGATAATAAACTTACGCCTGAATAAGTGCTTCAAGCGCCGCACGATTATCCGCCCATCTTTTCAATATCCAGAAACAATAAGCGTGCACTCCCCCGGTAGTCGCCACATCAACCCCGACTTAATCGAATGCCTATTCCCGCCATGCAGACGCTCCTTACAAAGCCGCTCAGCCAATTCTGTACCGAGCTGGTCGCCATGAACCGCACCGCCAAAATCGCGCTGATGGTCGTGGTCGATCTGCTGGCCCTGCCGTTTTGTTTTCTGATCGCGATGCTGCTGCGGGTCGGCGATGCCGGCGCGGCCATGCACTATCCGGCCGCCGCCTATCTGCTGGTGGCGCTGCTGACGGTGGGGGCGTTTTCGCTGTCCGACCTGTACCGCGCGGTGATCCGCTTCATCGACCAGCGCATGCTGGCGGTGACCGGATGCACGCTGGCCCTGGCGACCCTGGCGGTGTACCTGGTCATGGTGGGCATCAACGACGACAGGTTTCCGCGCAGCGCGCTGGTCATTTACTGGTTTATCGCGTTTTCCTACGTCGTCACGTCGCGCATGACGGTGCGCAACTTCCTGCGCAAGCACATGAGCGGCGCGCCGGCGGCCGACCATGCCGTGGCCATCTACGGCGCCGCCGAACCGGGCGCGCAGCTGGCAATGACCATGCGCACCAGCAATCAATACCGGCCCGTCTGCTTTTTCGACGACAAGCGCGCCCTGAACCAGCGCACCATCGCCGGCCTGCGCGTGTTCCACACCGACCACCTGGCCGAGATGGTGCGCAGCCTGGGCGTGCGCACGGTGATCATCGCCCTGCCCTCGGTGTCGCCCCAGCGCCTGCGCGATATCATGGAACGCCTGTCCATGGCCGGGGTGCGCACCCGCATCCTGTGCCGCCTGCTCGACCTGGCGGACGACGCCACGCCCCTGCAAGCGGTGCGCGACCTCAAGTTCGAGGACTTGCTGGGCCGCAAGCCCGTGCCGCCGCGCACCGAGCTGTTCGACCGCTGCGTGCGCGGCAAGCGGGTGCTGGTCACCGGCGCCGGCGGCTCCATCGGAAGCGAACTGTGCCGCCAGATCGTCACCCTGGCGCCGGCCCACCTGCACCTGGTCGAGCATTCCGAGTTTGCCCTGTACACGATCCGCCAGGAATTGCTGGGCCGCCACCCGGAGATGCGCATCAGCGCGCACCTGGGCTCGGTATGCAGCGCGCGCCTGGTCGAACGTATCCTGCAGGAAAACCCGATCGACACGATCTACCATGCCGCCGCCTACAAACATGTGCCCCTGGTCGAAAGCAATATCGTGGCCGGCCTGCGCAACAATGTGCTCGGTTCGCAAGTGATCGCGGCCGCCGCCGCCCGCTTCAAGGTGCGCACCTGCGTGCTCATTTCCAGCGACAAGGCGGTGCGCCCGACCAACATCATGGGGGCGAGCAAGCGCATCGCCGAGCTGATTTTCCAGGCGGCGGCCACCACCCACGGGGCCGACACGACTTTTTGCATGGTGCGTTTCGGCAACGTGCTGGGCTCGTCCGGCTCGGTCATCCCCCTGTTCCAGCGCCAGCTGGCCCACGGCGGGCCGCTGACGATCACCCATCCGGACGTATCGCGCTATTTCATGCTCATCGCCGAGGCGGCGCAACTGGTGATCCAGGCCGGCGCCATGGCCAAGGGCGGCGATGTATTCGTGCTCGACATGGGCGAGCCAATCCGCATTGTCGACCTGGCGCGCAGCATGATCATGATGTCGGGTCTGACCGAAAAGACGGCGCAGAACCCGGCCGGCGACATCGGCCTCAAGTTCGTCGGCTTGTTTCCCGGCGAAAAGTTGTACGAGGAATTGCTTACCGACGGCAAAGTTTTTCCAAGCGACCATCCGCGCATCATGCGCATGAAGGAACACGCGCTCGATCCCGGCGTGCTCGATACCTATATTACCTGCCTGATGCTGGCCTGTAATACCCATGAGCGCGGCATGATCGAATCGATGGTCAAGGCAATCGTGTCCGACTATACGCCGCAGCCGCATGGCGGATCGGCACACCATTCGCCGGCGGCGGTGGCCGCGCCCGATAAAACCCGGCCCGCGCTATTGCGCAGATTATCGTCCGACCGCATCGAATAAATACCGGCCGGGATAAACATAACAGCGGGATGCCATCCTGATTCACGCCCGGATGCGCCCCGCATTCAGTACGGAGATTATTTCCATGCGCGACCAACATTCAAGCCGCCATTTAGCGCAATTAATCGATAAACTCGATCGGCGCAGCGCTGTCATCGGCATTATCGGGCTGGGCTATGTCGGATTACCGCTCAGCCTGCGCTATGCCGAAGCGGGTTTCCGGGTGCTCGGCATCGATATCGATCCGGCCAAGGTGGCGCGCCTGAATGCCGGCGCCAGCTATATCGAGCATATTTCCACCACCGCCATCGGGGCTGCGCTGGCCGCCGGCTTCGAAGCCACCAGCGACTTTGCCCGCGCGGCCGGGGCCGACGCCCTGATTATCTGCGTGCCAACCCCGCTCAACGCTTACCGCGAGCCGGACCTGTCGTTCGTGCTGGCCACCGCCGACGCCCTGCTGCCCCACCTGCGCGCCGGCCAGGTGGTCTCGCTCGAAAGCACCACCTACCCCGGCACCACCGACGAGGAACTGCGCCCGCGCCTGGCCTCGCGCGGCCTGACCGTGGGCGAGGATATCTTCCTGGTGTTTTCGCCCGAGCGCGAAGACCCCGGCAACCCCGATTACGAAACGCGCACCATTCCCAAGGTGTGCGGCGGCGATACGCCGGCATGCCTGCGCGCCGGCATCGCCCTGTACAGCCCGGCCATCGACCAGGTGGTGCCGGTCAGCTCCACCCGCGCCGCCGAGCTGACCAAGCTGCTCGAAAACATCCACCGCGCCGTCAACATCGGCCTGGTCAATGAAATGAAAATCATCGCCGACAAGATGGCGATCGATATCCACGAGGTGATCCGCGCCGCCGCCACCAAGCCGTTCGGCTTCACCCCCTACTATCCCGGCCCCGGCCTGGGCGGGCATTGCATTCCGATCGACCCGTTTTACCTGACCTGGAAGGCGCGCCAGTACGGCTTGCACACGCGCTTCATCGAACTGGCCGGCGAGATCAACAGCGATATGCCGCACTGGGTCATCGGCAAGCTGGCCGATGCGCTTAACGAGCGTTCGCGCGCGATCCGCGGCAGCCGCGTGCTGGTGCTCGGGATCGCCTACAAAAAGAATGTCGAGGACATGCGCGAATCGCCCTCGGTCGAACTGATGGAAATCCTGCGCGCCAAGGGCGCCGTGGTCGACTATTCCGATCCGCACGTGCCGGTGTTTCCGCCCATGCGCGAGCACCATTTCGATCTTGCCAGCGTGCCATTGACGGCGGCCAGCATCGCGTCCTACGACGTGTTGCTGCTGGCCACCAGCCACAGCGCCTTCGATTACGCGCTGATCCAGCAGCACGCCGCCCTGATTATCGACACGCGCGGGGTCTACCTGGACCGGCTGCCGAATGTCGTCAAGGCTTGAACCGCACCGCTTTGGAGAATCATCATGCGCTACTTCCCACCCCCTGTTCTCGACCGCCGCATCCGCTTTGCGCTGGTCGGTTGCGGCCGCATCGCCAACAACCATTTCAATGCCATCGCGCAGCACGAAGACCGTTGCGAGCTGGCCGGCGTG
This sequence comes from Massilia sp. DJPM01, assembly GCF_030348125.1. Taxonomy (NCBI): domain Bacteria; kingdom Pseudomonadati; phylum Pseudomonadota; class Betaproteobacteria; order Burkholderiales; family Oxalobacteraceae; genus Massilia; species Massilia sp. DJPM01. Next base: position 17,234 of record NZ_JAQOZV010000010.1, on the reverse strand, counting down.
TGCGATATCGACCCGCTGGCGCTGGCCGCAGCCAGCGAGCGCAGCGGGGCGCGGGCTTACCGCAGCCTGGGCCAGATGCTGGCCAAGTGCAACGCCGACGCCTTCGTCATCTGCACCCCGTCCGGCCTGCATCCGGAACAGGCGGTCCAGATCGCCGCTAGCGGGCGCCATGTGATTACCGAAAAACCCATGGCCACGCGCTGGGAAGATGGCAAGCGCATGGTGGCCGCCTGCGACGCGGCCGGGGTGCGCATGTTCGTGGTCAAGCAGAACCGCCGCAATGCCACCTTGCAGCTGCTCAAAAACGCGGTCGACAAGAAGCGCTTCGGGCGCATCTACATGGTCAACCTGAACGTGTTCTGGACCCGCCCGGACGAGTATTACAACAGCGCCAAATGGCGCGGCACCTGGGAATACGATGGCGGCGCCTTCATGAACCAGGCCAGCCATTACGTCGACCTGATCGACTGGATCGTCGGCCCGGTCGAGAGCCTGCAAGCCTACACGGCCACCCTGGCGCGCGATATCGAGGTCGAGGATACCGGCGTGATCAGCCTGCGCTGGCGCAACGGCGCACTGGGGTCGATGAACGTGACCATGCTGACCTATCCGCGCAATATGGAGGGCTCGATCACCATCCTGGGCGAGCGCGGCACGGTGCGCATCGGCGGCGTGGCGGTCAATGAAGTGCAGCGCTGGGAGTTTGCCGAACCCGACCCCGACGACGCCCTGGTGGGCGACGCCAGCTACCAGACCACCTCGGTCTATGGCTTTGGCCATCCCCTGTATTACGACAATGTGATCAAGGTGCTGCGCGGCGAAGCCGAGCCGGAAACCGATGGCCGCGAGGGACTCAAGTCGCTCGAAGTGCTCATCGCCGCCTACAAATCGGCGCGCGACGGCAAGCGCGTGGCCTTGCCGCTGGAGTATTGAACATGGACCAGGCCATCATCGAAGCGAGCGCCATCGTCGACCCCGGCGCCACCCTGGGCGCGGGCACCCGCGTCTGGCATTTCGCCCACGTGTGCGGCGGCGCGCGCATCGGCGCCGGCTGTTCGCTGGGGCAGAACGTGTTCGTCGGCAACGATGTGCTGATCGGCGACCGGGTCAAGATCCAGAACAATGTGTCGGTGTACGACGCCGTGACCATCGAGGACGAGGTGTTCTGCGGCCCCAGCATGGTGTTTACCAACGTCTGGAACCCGCGCGCGGCCATCGCGCGCAAGGATGCCTACCGGCGCACGCTGGTGCGGCGCGGCGCCAGCATCGGCGCCAACGCCACCATCGTGTGCGGGGTCACCATCGGCCGCTATGCCTTCATCGGGGCCGGGGCCGTGGTCACGCGCGACGTGCCCGACTACGCGCTGATGGCTGGCGTGCCGGCGCGCCAGAGCGGCTGGATCAGCCGCTACGGCGAACGCCTGGCGCTGCCTCTGGGCCGGGATGGCGTGGCCACCTGTCCCCATACGGGCGAGCGCTACCAGGTGCGCGGCGGGGTGTGCGCCCTGGCCGGCGAGCGCGCCTGTTTATTAAACGATTGACCTGTCAGCGAACGGACCCTCCATCATGGAATTCATCGACCTCAAAGCGCAATACCAGGCTGGCCGCGAGCACATCAACGCCCGCATCCAGGCCGTGCTCGATCACGGCCAGTACATCATGGGACCCGAAGTGGCGGAGCTCGAAGCGCGCCTGGCGGCGTTTACCGGCGCGCGCCACTGCATCACGGTGTCGTCCGGCACGGAAGCGCTGCTCATTGCGCTGATGGCGCTCGGCATCGAGCCCGGCGACGAAGTCATCACCACGCCGTTTTCCTTCATCGCCACGGCCGAGGCCATCGTGCTGCTGGGGGCCACCCCGGTGTTCGTGGACATCGACCCGGCCACCTGCAATATCGATCCTGCGCTGATCGAAGAAAACATCACGGGCCGCACGCGCGCCATCATGCCGGTATCGCTGTACGGCCAGCCGGCCGACATGGAAGCGATCAACGCGATTGCCCGCCGCCACGGCTTGAGCGTGATCGAAGATGCCGCCCAGAGCTTTGGCGCCACCTATGGCGGCAAGCACAGCTGCAACCTGTCGGCCATCGGCTGCACCAGCTTTTTTCCCAGCAAGCCGCTCGGCTGCTACGGCGACGGCGGCGCCATCTTCACCAGCGATGCGCAACTGGCCACGGCCATGCGCGAAATCCGCGTGCACGGCCAGTCGCAGCGCTATGTGCACACGCGCATTGGCGTCGGCGGCCGCATGGATACCTTGCAATGCGCAATCGTGCTGGCCAAGCTTGACCATTTCGACTGGGAACTGAAGCAGCGCGCGCGCGCCGCCGCCAGCTACGACGCCCTGCTGTCGGGGAAAATCGGCCTGGTGGCGCGTCCGCGCGACCGCAGCAGCGTGTTTGCGCAGTACACGGTGGTGCTGGACGAACGCGAGCGGGTGCGCGCCGCGCTGCACGAGGCCGGCATTCCGAGCGCCGTGCATTATCCCGTCCCCATGCACCTGCAGCCCGCCTATGCGCGCTGGAGCGACCCGGACAGCGCGCCGGTCGCGCAAGCCATGGCCGCCAGGGTGCTCAGCCTGCCGATGGGGCCTTACCTGGACGACGCCAGCATCGGCCAGGTATGCGCCACCCTGCTGCGTGCGGTGGGCGCCGACACGGCCGCGTGCCGCCCGGATTGACATGGAGTCGGCCATGAGCGCGCGCCTGCCCGCCTACTGGCGCAATGTGATGACCGTGCTCGGCGGTGCGCTGGGCGCGCAAGCCCTGCCGCTGCTGGCCGCGCCGCTCATCACGCGCCTGTGCACGCCGGCCGACGTGGGCGCGTTCAGCGTCTGGCTGGGGATGGTGGCGGTGGCGGCCATCGGCGCCACGCTGCGGCTGGAAGCGGCCATGATCCTCGACCACGACAGCGCCGCCCAGCGCACCTGCTTTTCGGTGGTGGCTTACAGCGCCAGCGTCACCGCCATCCTGCTGACCGGCTGCGCGCTGCTGGCGCGCCTGCTCGGGCTGCCCATCGCCGCCCATCTGTCGTGGCCGGCGCTATGGACGCTCGGCCTGGCCACCTGGATGACGGCCTACATGCAAACCACCCTCGCCTACGCCACCTCGCGCAATGCCTTCGGCAAGGCGGCCCGCGCGCGCATCTGGAGCGCCGGCGTGATCGCGCTGGCGCAGGTGGGCTTGCTGGCGCTGGGCGTGGGCGGCGTGGCCCTGGTCGCCGGCCAGCTGATCGGGCTGGCGGCGGGATTGCTGGCCGCCATGCTGCTGCTGGCGCCGCCGCAGGCATGGCCCGGCTGGCGCCTTGACGACGGCCAGCGCCGCTACCTGCGCCGCCACGACAAGTTCTGGCGCTTCTCGCTGCCGTCGAACTTGCTCAACGTCATCGTCGGACAATTGCCGCTGCTGATGATCGGCGCCCGTCATGGCGCCCTGGCGGCCGGCCTGTTCGCCCTCACCCAGCGCGTGCTGGGGGCGCCGATTGCGCTGCTGGCCGCGTCCGTGCTGGAAGTGTTCAAGCGCCAGTCGGTGCTCGACTTCCAGGCCCACGGCAATTGCCGCGATGCCTACCGCTACACCTTCAAGGCGCTGGCGCTGCTGGGAATCGGCCCCTCGCTGGTGCTGCTGCTGTTTTCGCCGCCACTGTTCGCCTTTGCGTTCGGCGAGACCTGGCGCGCCGCCGGCGAGCTGGCGCAACTCCTGGCGCCGCTGTACTTCCTCAACTTCATCGCCAGCCCGCTGAGCTATGTGTTCTTTGTCGCCGGCAAGCAAAAGGTCGACCTGGTGTGGCAGGTGGCGCTGTTCGCGATGACCGTGTCGGTGTTTGCCGCGCCGGGCAGCTTGCGCCAAAGCGTGCTGTGGTACGCGGCCGGCTATTCCCTGCTCTATCTTGTCTACTTGCACATGTCGTACCAGTGCGCGCAAAACCGCATGGCGGCCGCATGAAGCCGATCGCGCACACGGCGGGACGCGAACATCGGGCCGGGATGCTGGCCTTCTTTGCGCTGTTTCCCGGCTTCTTTTTCTATCACACCGCACTCGGGCTGGGAAAGATTCCAGCCGTGCTCGGTGGCTATTTCGCGCCGGTCTCGCTACTGCTCTTGCCGATGCTGTGTTTCGTCTACGCCAGCAAAGTCCGGCGCGATACGAATTATCTCGGCAAGAGCGATATCGCGTTCTTCCTGTACCTGGCGTATTTCGCCTTGATCGTCGGCGTGAACGCCGTGGCGGGCGCAAATATCGTGATCGTCACCAATCATGTACTGAGCATCATCTTCATAGTGAACGTGTTCTTTGCCTTCCGCCTGTGCGACCTGGACGAGCGGCGCTTTCGCCAGATGGCGCTGGGGAGCTTGCTGGCCATGTCGGCCATCGTGTTTGCCTACGCGGTCGATGGCTCGTTTTACCTGGCGCCGCTCGGCACCGCCAAGAATCCCGAGAGCCTTGCATCCTACCAGGGGTTTTCGCGTTCGTATTTGTTTACCTTCGCGGCGGCGATTGCCTATACCCGCTCCGGGCCGCTGCGCATTTTTCTATACTGCCTGGCCGCGCCTACCCTGTTTGTGAATACCGCGCGCAGCGAATTTGTCGCCATGCTGTTCATGATTCCCATTATCGAGCTCTATCATACGCGGCATAAATCGTTCATGACCGCCATCTTTATCGTCCTGGGCCTCCTGCTTTATTCCAGCCTCGACCAGCTGTTATCCATGCTGCCCAGCAACCGGGTATTGGAGCTGCTTGACCTGTCACAATCGACCTCGGCCAACAAGCGTCATCATCTGAGCGAATATGCGCTCAATTCGATCGCCCAGTTTCCCATTTTCGGCGATTACGCCAGTTATTCACCCGGCCTGTATGCGCATAATGTGCTCTCCGCCTGGGTCGATACCGGCATGGCCGGATTCCTGTTCGTGCTGGGCATCTTGATCGTGCCCGCGATTCCCATGTTTTTCAAAGGATATTTTTCGCGCCAGCGCGACAGCGCATTCATCCTGGGATTCTCGCTGTGCTGCATCACGGTGCTGCTCCTGATTACCTCCCACTATTTTACCGACATGCTCATCGGCGCCACCATGGCGGCGTACTCATCCTACCGGTATGGAATGACACATGCTCTCAATCGCCCATCTGACATCGGCCCATCCGCGCCGCGACACCCGGATCTTCGTCAAGCAATGCCGGACCCTGGCGCGGCAAGGATATAGGGTCACCCTGGTCGTGGCCGACGGCCTCGGGGACGAGCACGACAGCGGCGTCCACATCAGCGACGTCGGGCACAGCCCGGGACGGGTGGGACGCATGCTGGCCAGCACGCGCCGCGTCTTGCGGCGCGCGCGCCAGATCGATGCCGATATCTACCACCTGCATGATCCGGAATTGATTCCCGCCGGACTGCGCCTCAAGCGGCTCGGCAAAATTGTCATTTTCGACGCCCACGAAGACTTGCCGCTGCAATTGCTGGGCAAGCCCTACCTCACGCCACTCCTGCGCCGCCTGCTGGCCGCCGCCTGCGCCGTCGCCGAACGCCACGCTTGCCGCCGTTTCGATGCGATTGTCGCGGCGACACCGTTTATCAGAGACAAGTTCTTGCGGATCAACCCAAACACGGTCGATGTCAACAACTACCCCCTGCCCGGCGAATTCGACGCCGACGCCCCCTGGCGCGAGAAACGCCAGGAAGTGTGTTACGTCGGCAGCCTGTCGGCCCTGCGCGGCATCGGCGAACTGGTCGAGGCGGCGCACTTGTTGCAATCGCCCGCCCGCATCACGCTGGCCGGGCGCTTTTCCGAGGTGGCGCTGGAAAACGCCCTGAGCGCGCTGCCCGGCTGGCAGCGCCTGAACCGTCCCGGCCATCTGGACCGCGAGGGCGTGCGCGCCGTGATGGCGCGCGCCCTGGCCGGCCTGGTGACGCTACACCCGGAACCCAATTACCTCGACGCCCTGCCGGTCAAGATGTTCGAATACATGGCGGCTGGCATTCCCGTGATCGCTTCCGATATTCCCCTGTGGCGCGCGATTATTCAAAATCATCAATGCGGCGTGTGCGTCGATCCGCTCGACCCGGCCGCGATTGCCGCCGCCATCGATTATTTCGTACGCAATCCGCAGATTGCCCGGCGCATGGGACGCAATGGCCGCCGCGCGATTCTCGAGAAATATAACTGGCCGGCCGAATCGGAAAAACTGATCCAGCTGTATCAGGATGTGCAAGCAGCGGCCGGCCAGCGGCGGCTTGCCGGCAGCCACGGCATATAGCGGCCGATATTCGTATCTCCACCGAAATGAAATGATGCGGCGACCCTGATTGATAACAAAACACCGCGCTTGCCCCGTATCGATTTACGCCACTTCAAACAGCCGTCGATTCATCTGGCTACAGTAAGAAAAGCCCGAACCTTTTCCGGCCCGCAGGCGCAGCTGCCAATGCGTCCCCTATTTATTTTGACAAACAAGAAAAGGCGGTTTCATGCCGCGATGAACGCCCAATGAACAGCTTACTCGCCACCGTATCGGACCATGTTTCCACCTTCAGGCAATTGCTGCGGCTTCCTGTCGCGCATTTGTATTTCGACCTGGCCATCGCACCCGTGAATGTGCGCTCGACCTACCGCTATTACACCAAGCGCCATCCACGCTACAAAATCATCCAGCACAAGAGCTGGGGCGCCGCGCTGATCGACCTGCAGCGTTTCCAGGGAGACGCCGACTATCTCGACAGCATCAAAGGCAGGAACGGGGGCGCCCATCACATCAGGCGCGCGCGCGCGCGCGGCTACAGCGTGACCAGGATCGACCGCAACGACCATGTGGATGCCATCTTCGCCATCAATACCTCGGTCGAGGCGCGCCAGGGGCGTCCCATGGACCAGCACTACCTGGAAAAACAGCACTGCTACGACAAGCTGAGCAACTTCAGCTATTACGGCGTGCTGGATGCCGACGGCAAGCTGGTGGCCTATGCCAACCTTGGGCGCTACGGCAACTTCCATGCCTTCGAGCAGCTCATGGGTTACCGCAACAACGACGGCATCATGCATTTGCTGGTGGGGGACATCGCGGCCGGCCTGATCGACCAGGGCCTGGCGCACTACCTGATGTACGACACCTACTTCGGCGCCTTGCCCGGGCTGCGCCAGTTCAAGACCATGCTCGGTTTCACCCCCCATCGCGCGCTCTACCACCTCCGATGAAACGCCTTTTCCGACGCCTGTACAGCGACTACCTGATGCCGTCGCGCCTGCCCGAGTACGAGGCCCTGCTGCGCGACGCCGCCGGGCACGGCTACGCGCAAGTGTCGGTGCGCGACTTCCTGCTCCCACCGCCGGCGCAGGGGCGCGCGCCCACCATCGTGCACCGGCACGACATCGACAGCGACCTGCGCACGGCGGCCAGGATGTTCGCGCGCGAAGTGCGGCACGGGGTACGGTCGAGCTATTACTTCCGCCTGTCGACGCTCGACTTTGGCCTCATGCGCGCCATCGAAGACTATGGCAGCGAAGCGAGCTACCACTTCGAGGAAATCGCCACCTTCGCCAAACGGCAGCACATCAAGGATGCCGATGAAGTGCGGCGCCACCTGCCCGCCATCCGCGAGGAATTCGCCGCCAACCTGCGCCGCATCGAAGAGGGACTCGGCATCAAATTGCGCACGGTGGCCAGCCACGGCGACTTCGCCAACCGCCGGCTCAAGCTCATCAACAATGAAATCCTGGCCGATGACGCCCTGCGCGCGCGCTGCGGCATTGCCTGTGAAACGTATGACAGCGCCTTGCTCGACAAGTTCGACCTGTATATCAGCGACCGCCCGCCGCCGCAGCTGTACCACCCGATGTCCCCGCACGCCGCGCTGGGGCGCTACCGCAGCATCTGCCTGCTGACCCATCCGGTTCAGTGGGAAACCAACTGGCGCGACACCACGCGCTGCAACCTGCGCCGCCTGGCCGAGGGGCTGACATGGTAAGCGCGCGCCGCCCGCAGGAGCTTCCAGCATGAATATTCTCCTCATCAACCACTACGCCGGCTCGGTTCGGCACGGCATGGAATACCGCCCCTTTTACCTGGCGCGCGAATGGGTACGGCTGGGCCACACGGTGCGCATCATCGCCTCGGCCCGCTCGCACATCCGGGCCCAGGCGCCGCAACTGCACGGCCGCACGCAGCTCGACGAAACCATCGACGGGGTCGGCTACCGCTGGGTCGCCACCCCGGCCTACCGCGGCAACGGCGCGGCGCGCGTGCTCAATATGCTGGCCTTCGTCAGCTACCTGCAATGGCATGCGTCCCGGCTCGCCGCCGAGATGGCGCCCGACGTCGTCATTGCCTCAAGCACCTATCCGCTCGATATCTGGCCGGCGCACCGCATTGCCCGCCTGGCCGGCGCGCGCCTGCTGTTCGAGCTGCATGACCTGTGGCCGCTTTCACCTATCGAACTGGGCGGCTATTCCCGCTGGCATCCTTTCATCATGTTGTTACAGGCCGCCGAAAACTATGCCTGCCGCCATGCCTGCGCCATCGTCTCGATCCTGCCCAAGGTACGCGACCATCTGGAAGCGCACGGCATGGCGCCGCATAAACTGCATATCGTGCCGAACGGCGCCGACCCGGCCGAATGGCTGTGCGCGCCACCTGCGCTTGCCGGGCAGGCTGGCGCCGTCCTGGCAACGTTGCGGCGCGAAGGCAGATTCATCGTCGGCTATGCCGGCACGCACGGTGTCGCCAATGCCCTCGACACCCTGCTCGACGCCGCCGCCCTGGTGGCCGACCAGCGCATTGCCTTCGTACTGGCCGGTGGCGGCCCCGCCAAGTCCCGGCTGATGCAACTGGCCCGCGAACGGGGCTTGCACAATGTCCATTTTCTCGATCCGGTGCCCAAGCAACAGGTGCCGGCCTTGCTGGCCTGCTTCGACGTCGCCTACATCGGCTGGCAGCGCCAGCGCCTGTACCGGTATGGCATCGCCCCCAACAAACTGATCGACTACATGATGGCTGGGCGGCCCATCCTGCATTCGGTCGAGGCCGGCAACGATCCGGTGGCCGAAGCGCGTTGCGGCCTGACCGTGGCGCCGCAGGACCCGGCCGCCGTCGTCCATGGCCTGCTGGCCCTGTTCACGCTCAACCAGCACGAGCGAGAGGCGGCGGGGCAACGTGGCCGCGCGTATGCGCTGGCCAACCTGAGCTATCCGGTGCTGGGCCGGCGCTTTTTGCAGGCGTGCGCATGAAGCATACCGTTCATTCCCAGCGGCCGGCACATGACGGAGCAGCGATGTCCGTTGCGGGCGCGCGCGCCGGCCTTGTCCACGCAGTGGCGTTGGCCCGCTCGCTGATGCCACAGGCGGGTGCAACCTTGCCGGCAGGACCCGCCCCGGGGAGTCGTCGCGACGGTGTGCGCGGTGTCGTTCCGTCGCCGGCTGTCAAGGCAACTCGGGCCGCCGCCTGCGCGGGGGCGACGCTGGGGGATGCCGTATCAACGGCCACACGAGCCGCACCGGGGAATCATCGCGCCGATGCGCTCGGTGTCGCGCCATCGCCGGCTGTCAAGCCAACCTGGGCCCCCGCCAGCGCGGGGGTGACGCTGGAGAATGCGGAATCGATAGCCACGCTTGCCGTCCCTCCTATAAAAATTTACGCGCGGCGCGCCCGCACGCGACTATCAACTTCACGGAGCACCCATCATGCCTGAAGACCTGACACCCAAGCCGAGCCCGGCCCTGTCCGCCGCACCTCCCTTTCTCCCTTTCGCCCTGCCCGACATCGGCGACGAGGAAATCGCCGCCGTGGTCGACTGCCTGCGCTCGGGCTGGGTCACCACCGGCCCGCGCACGCGCCAGTTCGAACACGACTTCGCCGCCTACCTCGGGGGCGGCGTGGAAGCGATCTCCGTCAACTCGGCGACCGCCGGCCTGCATCTGGCGCTGGAAGCGCTCGGCATCGGTCCCGGCGACGAAGTCATCGTGCCGACCCTGACCTTTACCGCCACCGCCGAAGTGGTGCACTATCTCGGCGCGCACCCGGTCCTGGTCGACGCCGACCCGGAGACCCTGAACCTCGACCTGGCAGCGGTCGAGGCCGCGATCGGGCCACGCACGCGCGCCATCATTCCCGTGCATTACGCCGGCCTGGCCTGCGACATGGACGGCGTGCTGGCCCTGGCCGCCGCCTACCAGCTCAACATCGTCGAAGACGCCGCGCACGCCTTCCCGACGCGCTACAAGGGCCGCCTGGTCGGCACCCTGGCGAGCGACGCCACCGTCTTCAGTTTCTACGCCAACAAAACCATGACCACCGGCGAAGGCGGCATGGTCGTCACGCGCGACGCCAGCCTGGCGCGCCGCGTACGCCTGATGCGCATCCACGGCATCAGCCAGGACGCCTTCGACCGCTACACCTCGCGCACGCCGGCCTGGTTCTACGATGTCGTCGCGGCCGGCTTCAAGTACAACCTGACCGATCTCGCCTCCGCCATGGGCATCGAGCAATTGCGCAAGATCGACCGCTTCCTGTTGCGACGCCAACAACTGGCGCAGGCCTACGCCACCGGCCTGCAAGGCTTGCCGCTGCGCTTGCCGCCGGTACCCGGGCCGGGCAGCAGCCACGCCTGGCACCTGTACGTGGTGCGGCTGGAACCAGGTGCCAGGCTCGGCCGCGATGAACTGATCGCGCGCCTCTCCGAGCTCGGCATCGGTACCAGCGTGCATTTCATTCCACTGCACCGCCATCCGTTCTGGCGCGATAGCTGCGGCCTGCGTCCGGAACAGTTTCCCGTGGCGGAGGCCAGCTTCGGCTGCATGCTGTCCCTGCCCCTGTACACGCGCATGAGCGACGCCGACCAGCAACGCGTCATCGCTACCCTGAGCGAGTTGCTGACATGAGCAAGCGCCTTTTCGACATCGTGGCGGCGCTGGCCGGGCTGCTGGTGCTGGCCCCGCTGTTTGCCATCGTCGCTGCCTGTATTCGATTGGACTCGCCAGGGCCGGCTTGGTTCCGTCAACAACGCGTCGGCCGTCACGGCGTGCTGTTCGACATCATCAAATTCCGTACCATGCGCGCCGACTGCGGCCACGGCGCCCAGCTCACCGTGGGCGCGGATGCGCGCATCACCCGCATCGGCACCTTTTTGCGGCGCTATAAGATCGACGAATTGCCACAGCTGATCAACGTCCTCCAGGGCAGCATGAGCCTGGTCGGGCCGCGTCCCGAAGTGGCGCGCTACGTCGCCTGCTATCCGCCCGAGGTGCGCGCCATCGTGCTCTCGGTCGCGCCGGGCATCACGGACTGGGCATCGATCTGCTACAAGGACGAAAACGCCATTCTCGGCCGCAGCGCCGATCCGGAACGGGCCTACCTGGACATCATCCTGCCCGCCAAGCTCGACTACAACGTACGCTATGTGCGCGAGCGCGGGTTCTGGACCGACCTGCGCATTATTTTCAACACCCTGGCCGCGCTGGCGCGCTAGCGACACTGCCATGAACATGCTCATGCCCCTGCTGCACCTTGGCGATCCGCGCCTGGCCATCGCCCTCGGCGCCGCCCTGTTCGCCTGGCTGCTGGCCGCGCGCGCGTGGCGCATGGCGTGTTGCTGGGGCGTGCTGCTGGGCAGCGGGCTGGCCCTGGTCGGCGCCAGCAAGATCGTCTTTCTCGGCTGGGGCGGCGGCGTGCCGGCGCTCAACTTCAAGGCGCTCAGCGGACATGCCGCGGGCGCGGGCGCGCTGTTTCCGATGCTGTTCTGGATGCTGCTGCACGGACGCGCCGAAGGCTGGCGCCGCGCCGGGATCGCGCTCGGCCTGGCGCTTGGCGCACTGGTCGGCGCGCTGCTGGTCGCGGACGGCCAGCACAGCGTGGCGGAAGCCGTGGCCGGCTCGCTGCTGGGCGCGGCGGTCAGCCTGGGCAGCATCCGCCTTGGCGGCGCCAGCGTGTCCACCCTGCCGCCGCACGGTTTGCTGTGGGCCTTGCTGACGCTGATCGCGGCGGCGTGGCTGATGAAATCGGCGCACCTGGGCTACTGGATGATCCGCGCCGCGCGCCTGCTGTCCGGCAACGCGCGCCTCTACCCGCTCTCAATCGAATAATTTAACCGGGATACCGCACCATGAACTCGCATCCGATGCCAAGCATCCGCTTTCTGAAGCAAAGCCAGCTGGGGGAAGACTCCTGGCATTCCTTGCTTATTTCACTGCTGCGCGGCCTGGCGGCCATCGAAGTGACCGCCGCCCACCTGCGCAATGAATTCTTTCCTGGCCTGCGCACGCTGGAAAACCCGGCCTTGTGGTACCAGGGACTGGCTTTCCTGACCGGTTTTGCGCACCAGGCCGTGGTGGTATTTTTCCTGATCAGCGGTTGGCTGGTTGGCGGCAGCCTGCTCAACAAGCTCGGCCAGCCGCACGCCATCGGGCTGTATGCGATCGACCGCGCCACGCGCCTGTGGACTGTGCTGCTGCCCACCTTCGTGCTCATTCTGGCCAGCGGCATCGTCAGCGGCGTGATCGATCCGCGTGCACCGGATTTCGCGCCGGCAAACGACTATTCGGCGACTGCGCTGGCCGGCAATCTGGTCGGCCTGCAAACCGTCCTCGTCCCTGAATTCGGAGGGAACTTCCCGCTCTGGAGCCTGTCCAACGAAACGTGGTACTACGTGATGTTTCCGCTGCTGCTGATGTGCGTGGCGGCCAGTTCCGGCGTACGGCGGGCACTGGCGGCAAGCGCATTGCTGGCCGTGGGCGCCCTGCTGCCGGGCGAGATGGTGCTGTATTTCACGATCTGGCTGCTGGGTGCGGCGTTCTCGCGCGTGCGGATCGAGTGCGGAACGCCGCTGCGCATGATGATGCTGCTTGTGCTGACGATCGCGTCGGTGGTCTTCAGGCTAAATGGTCGTAACGACGATATGGGCGTCGAGTCGTTCCCGCAAGATCTGCTGCTGAGCGTCTTGTTCTTGCTGTTCTTGTCGAGTACGGTGAATCCGCTTCCTGTGAAGCAAAGGTTCCTTGCGTCGGTGCATCGGGTAGCGGTGTTCTTTTCCAATTTTTCGTTCACGCTGTACGTCGTGCACATTCCTGTACTGGGCATTATCGGCTATGTTGGCACAACGCTGTTCGGGCACCGTCACTGGAAAGCTGAAAGCCTTGGCGACCTCGGCGCTTACCTAGGCATGCTGGTCACGGTGCTCGTCAGCGCGTACGGTTTTTACCTGCTGTTCGAGGCGCGTACGTATGCGGTTCGGCGCTGGGTAAGGAACCTGTTGATGGGAAAGGAGATTGTCGCGCAGAGAACCGCGCCTGCGAAGCAGTGAACGCAAAGCCCGCTGAGGGAGATTCAGCCGGCTCACCACGTTCGACGGAACGTGCCGGCGGGCCGCGCAACGTTCGACGGAGCGTGATGGCGGGCCGCGCGACGTGGGCCGACGCGTGCGACGCTCCGGCGTGGGCTTCGATTGCCGGTGCGCAGCGATGCGTCGGCAGCCCGCACATGCCCAATGGCCGGTACGTGTCGACATGAGGCGTGGTCAGCATCCGGCCATCTGGACGCCGATGCGGCGGGCGTACACTCACGCGGACATCGCCAGGAAGCTTGCTCGCCATGCGGATGAGTTGCGGGCGCAGCGGCGGCGCCAACTACCCCGTCAGTGCCGGCATGAGGCGCGCCGGCAGGTCCGGTCGGCGGGAGTCCGATGCTGTGGACATACGATCCGGCGCACATCGTCAGGTCGGCTTGTGCGCCATGTAGATGAAGTCCGAGCGCAGCGGCAGCGCCAACTGGTTTGTCATGCCAGCATGACACACGCTGGCGGGGTCCGGTCGGCGAGACCCCGATGCGGCGGGGGGACGATCCGGCGAACGCCGTCAGGCTGGCTTGCCTGCCATGTCGATGAAGTGCGAGCGCAGCGGTGGCGCCAACTGGCCCGTCACGCCGGCATGAAGCACGCTGGCGGGGTCCGGTCGTCGGGACCCCGATGCGGCGGGGGTACGATCCGGCGAACGCCGTCAGGCCGGCTTGTGCGCCATGTAGATGAAGTGCGAGCGCAGCGGCGGCGCCAGCGTGGCAAGCAGCTCGGCCACGATGCGCGGTGCGCGCGCCAGCCGCCGCGCGATCGGCGGCGCCAGCAGCAGGCTGCGATAGCGGCTCTCCGCAGCCGGCCACATCTGGCGCAGCTCGTCACGCGTCACCCGGCGCACATTGGGATTGCGAGGGTTGTTGTAGCGGAAGTCGAACAGCATGCACCAGCCGCCGGGCGCCACGCTACGCCACATATCGCTTGCCAGCGCCGCCCTTGCGTGCGGCGCGAGGATCGATGAAAAGACAGTATTCGCCACCGCCAGGTCGAAGCTGCCCGGTGCGGCAAAGTCGAGGTCGCCCAGGTGCCAGCGAATGCCCGGTGCGCTGCGCATGCGCGCCAGCACCAGCCGCTGCTCCTGGTACTCCGTGCCGGCCAGCCTGCAGGGGTCGGCGCCCCGGTCGACCAGTTGCCGCAGAAAGCCGCCCGTGCCACAGCCGACATCGACCACGCGCAGCTTGCCAAGGTCAGGCCCCAGCGTCTGCGCGAGCAAGGTGCCGGCCACGCGCCGCCGTGCCGCATCCTGTTCGATGATGTCGGCCCGGTGCCAGGCGTACGCGGCGATGCGCTCGTCGGCCAGCCAATCGCGGTAGATGGAACGGATGCGTTGCTGTTCCGGGGAATGATCGTCGGGGAGGTCCATGCCACCATCTTAACGACGATGACACGTGCCCCTTTGACACCAGCCACAAGCCGGTCAGTGCTGGTACGCCCCCATGTCGTAGCCAGTGTCCGCATTGCGCGGCTTGCCGTCGAAATCGCTCGGCGGTGCATTGGTGGCCGTGCCTTTCCCGATGGCAGGGGATGTCGGCCGCAGGTGCAGGTCCGGCGTACCCGTGCGCGTGTAGGCGAGCAATTGCGGATCGGCGCTCACGGTAGCGCTGTGCGTCAGTCCGTTCTTGAGTCTGAAGTTGTACGTCGAGTTCTGGAACACGAGGTTGTTCGTGTAGCGGTTGCGCGTGCCCGTCTGGCCCTGCTCCGAAATGCCCATCGCATTGTCGTACACGATGTTGTTGGCGACGATGGTGTCGTTGTTGGGGCCGGTGGTGTGGTAGTAGTCGCCACCGCCGACAATGATGCCGGTGTTCGATGCGGTCACCGTGTTGTTGGTGATGATCACATTGTTCGCATCATGCCAGAGGTGAATCGCCCCTTCCGCCACGCGGTAGACCACGTTGTTCTTGACGGTCCCCGAGGTACTGACGTAAATACCCTGAACGAATCGGCAGCCCGCTGGTCCAATATCATGAACGAGGTTTCCGACCACATCGGACTTGACGCCGCGGTAGTAGCTGTCCACCCCGATGGCTGAGCCACCCGCGCTGGTACAGGCAACGGTCTTGGCGATGTGATGGATCCAGTTACCTCGGATCATGTCGTAAGAACCGCCGTTGTAGATGCCGTGAGTCCACTTGGTGCCGCCCTGCGACGTGGTGCCGTCGACATGGAAACCGATGATGTCGGTATAGTTTCCACGGTTGTCCCACGCGGTATCGTTTGAGGAGTTCGCCGGGGGCACGATTTTAGCGCCCCATTTGGTGCTTGACACGTAATAGATACGCCCGGAAGCGGTGCCGCTGACCGTGGTCTTGAAGCCGCCCGGATACGTACCCGCCGCCACGTGAATCGTGGTGCTGGGCAGCGCACTGCGCGACGCCCGCGCAATCGTCTTGAAAGGCGCCGCCGACGTGCCGCTTGCGGTGTCCGAGCCGGTGGTCGCCACGTAATAATTGTACGTGGTTGGCGGCGTGGTTGGCGTCGGGGTTGGCGTCGGGGTTGGCGTCGTGCCGCCCGCATGCTGATAGGCGCCGATGTCGAAACCGGTTTCCGCCGTCCGTGGCTTGCCGTCGAGGTCAGTGGCGGGCGCGTCCGCCATCAGTGCCGCGCCGTTTGCCGGCGATGTGCCGGCCGGACGATAGTCGCCGCCGCCGCTGCGCACGTAGTTCACGAACTGGGGTTCGGCCGCCACCGTGGCGACCGGCTGCAAGCCGTTGTTCAGCATGAATGGCGTGCCGTTACGAAAAACCAGGTTGTTGCTGTAGCGATTGTTAACGCCAGTCGAGCCGACTTCCAGCACGCCATAACGCGTATTGTCGTAAAGAATATTGTTGCTGACACGTGTGTTGTCGTTCGGCACGCTGCCGTTGTAACCGCCATCACCGCTGACCACGATCCCCGTGCTGGCGTTAAACACGGTGTTGTTGACCACCACATTGCGCGTGGCGTCGTGCCACAAGCGAATGCCAGCTTCGCTGACCGCGTACACCAGGTTGTTATCCACCCGGCTGCCGGCCGTGTTGATGAAGATGCCGAAATAGCTGGCGCAGGCGGCCGGTCCGACGTCATGCACGACATTCGCACTGACATCGTTGGCGCTGCCCTTGTAATAGCTGTCCGAGCCGATGCCGCCGCCACTGCCGGCGCAGGGGACCGTACGCGCGATGTGATGCACGTGATTGTTGCGCAGCGCGCTGTAGGAGCCGGCGGTGTACAGGCCGATCAGCCATTTGACGCCGGCCTGGGCGGCGCTGCCATCGACCTCGAAGCCGTCGATGTCGACATGGCTGCCGCGGTTGTCCCAGGCGAAGGTACTGGCGGAGTTGGCAGGCGGCACGATTTTGGCGCCCCATTTCACTTCGGACACATAGCGGATATGCGCTTCGGCGGTACCGCTGGCAGTGGTGCGAAAGCCCCCGGCGTAAGTGCCCGGAAG
This sequence comes from Massilia sp. DJPM01, assembly GCF_030348125.1. Taxonomy (NCBI): domain Bacteria; kingdom Pseudomonadati; phylum Pseudomonadota; class Betaproteobacteria; order Burkholderiales; family Oxalobacteraceae; genus Massilia; species Massilia sp. DJPM01. The sequence goes on along the minus strand of NZ_JAQOZV010000010.1, from coordinate 470 downwards.
CACGCGAATGGTGACGCCGGGCGTGGCCGCCTGGGCGGCGCGGGCGATGGTCTTGAACGGCGCGGCCTGGGTCCCCGCATTGCTGTCGGCGCCGCTGGGCGACACATACAGGTCGAGCGGCGCCAGTGCGCCGTTGTAGGTGACGGCGGCGAACTGCGGGGCCTGGGTCGGATTGTTGCCGTTGTTGCTGGTGCTGCCGCCGCACGCGCTCAGCAGCACGGCGGCGCCACCGCACAGGCTGGCGTTGAAGCGGAAATCAGACGCAAAACTGGATAGCTTGTTCATCAAAAGTTCCTCGTTCAATCAAGTAAATGAACAAGGTTTGATCTGCGTCAAATATTTAAGTTCAGGGTTTACCCAGGTAAATTTTCCTGTGTAATCAAATGATCAAAATCACTTTCTTTCAGGAAATATGAAATCGGCATAGGGGGCGGCGAATGGCCGCTCCCCTGCCACACCACCCGGCGGGG